>JBDTUW010000203.1:0-7076 GCA_040007555.1 Acidobacteriota bacterium
GCGGCACTGTGGATCTTCCCTCAGTCTCGAGCGTCTATCTCGCCCGAGCCGGAATCGGATACATCAACCTATCCCGCGGATTTCACTCGACCACCAGTGATGAGCTGACGGCGGCAATCAGCACGTTGAAGGACCAGGGTGCGAAGTCGATGATTCTTGATCTGCGCGGGAATCCCGGAGGGTTTCTCGATCAGGCGATCAAGGTCAGTGACAAATTTCTGGATCGCGGTCAGGTTGTGCTCTCCGTTCGCGGTCGCGAGGGCCGGATTGCAGGTAAGGATTGGCCAGCCGAGTCCGGTTCACCCGAGAACTTTCCGCTGGTTGTACTGATCAATCGTAGTTCTGCTTCAGCATCTGAAATCGTTGCCGGCGCAATTCAAGACCATGACCGTGGTTTGATCATTGGTGAGAGCAGCTTTGGAAAAGGGCTGGTGCAGACTATCTTCCCGCTTTCAGGCGGAGCAGGTCTGACGCTGACGACCGCGCGGTACTATACGCCGAGCGGGCGCCTGATCCAGCGTGACTACTCGAATGGATCATTCTACGAGTATTTGTCCCGCCGAAATTCACAGACAACAACGCCGGTCAAGCCGCCCGTGAACGACGAGCGCAAGACGGACCTGGGCAGGACTGTCTTTGGCGGCGGTGGAATCGAACCAGATGTCAAGGTGGCGGCGCCAGTGCCGACGAACGCTCAGTTCAATATTTGGAGTTCCGGACTGTTCATGTTCACCAGGGAGCTGACTGCCGGCAGGGTTGAGGGTGCATCAAACTTCAAGTTTGACGGCATGCAGTTTGGCCATCGCCTGCAACCAAATGAGTTCGCGATCACCGATGCAATCGTCAAGGCTTATAAGGAATTCATGGTGGACTTCATCGCGAAGAATCCGGAATTGAATCTGACGATGGCTATGGTCGAAGAGAATCTACCGTGGCTGCGCGCTAAGATGCGTGAAGAAGTGTTGCTTGCATTCTACGGGAATGACGTCGCGCAACGCGGGATTGCTGATCAAGACCCGCAGCTTCAACGGGCAATTCAGGAGTTACCCAATGCAGGGCAACTCGCGGAACGAGTCCGCAGGGTGACGCAGAAATCGGCCAGATGATTTTGGATTTTAGAGTTTGGATTAGGGATCGCGATTAAGGAATGGCGGCTGGTGTCTCAGCCGCCATCCTTGTTTTTGGCCATCCTTGTTGTTGCCGCTGTTGTTGTCATGGTCGTTGCCTTTGTTGTAGGAAAAGGGCGCTTCATTCTCTAGGAAAGGAGCGTCTTCTGAAAGAGGCACATTGGCGAGTCGTTTTCGAAAGCGGAGTGTTTTTGCGGGTCTCGCACTGCTGATTGCGGCTGCCGGCTGGATCTACGTTCAGCGAGTGCCTCGCATCGATCTCGCGACGCGCGTGCCGGCCTCCGCGATCGGATTTCTTGAATTCAACGACTGGCCGAATTTAGCCGATCAGTTCACGTCGATGCCCGCCTGGAGAGAACTTTCACCTGCCTACGGCATTTGGGATAGATGGCGTTATCTCGGGAATGCTGGCTGGTTGCTCAGAATAACGGGAATCGGTCCCCGCGAAGCCTTGGTCATCTCTCGCGCGCAGATCGCTGTCATTGTCACGAGTCTTGAGGTGCGGGGCGAGGATGTGCGCCCGCGCCTCGCGATGGTTCTCGAAAGCCATAGTCGTGACTCGCAGCTTGCCTCAGTCATCGACGAGCGCCTGCCCCAGCTGGCGGCTCGCGCCTTCGGCAATCCTCAATGCGAGCGATCCGAGTACGCCGGTGTTCCCGTGACGATCTACCACACCGAGGATGGCAACCGCAGAATGCTCTCAGCGCAGGTCGGAAGCCAGTGGGTTGTCGCCAATCACCCTGAGGCGATGGAAGCTTGCCTCGATGCACGACTGGGCCGAGTGCCGAGCATGGCCGGCAATTTTTACCTTCAAAATGCTCGTCCGGTGGTGGCAAATCATGGCCAGGTGTTTGGCTTCGTCAGCGGGGAAGGCGCCACTCGACTGACGCGTTTCGCCGCAGCGCTCATTGGTGTACGACTTTTCGGGAGCAGCCCGCTGGCTGAGGGGCTGCAAAGTGTCCTTGGTGACCTATCGTCTGTTGTTTCGAACGGTTTGGCCTATGGTATGACGATTGAGAACGGGCAAACGATCGAGCGGTACGCGTGGTTGTGCCATCCGCAGATGATCGAGCAATTGCGTCATGCGATAACCGTCAAAGAGGGAGCTTTGGATTTGCCGCGGCTTGTTCCTTTCGGGCCTGCCGGGGTCGACAAGGTGACGATTGTCAGGGTCACCGAGCCAGAGCGAGCGTTTGCCGCCCTGGAGGCGGTGATTTCCTCACGGCTTGGAGCGGCGCAGAGCTATATTTTCAATCGCTTCATCATCGGTGCAAAGGAGGCGCTCTTTGGTCTGAGAGAGAACGAGACTTTTGGCGCGGCGCTTGGCGATGAGCTTGGCAGTATCAGCCTCGGGAGCGCGAATGAAGGGAGCCTATGGGCGCTAGCCGTGCGGGATCGAGACCGTCTTGAGAAGCTGACCGGGCAGTTTCTCACCCAGGGCGGGGCGACTATCCGCCGGGAGCGCGTTCGGAGCGATGAGCTTATGGTGTCGAGTGACGATCGCCGAGGAGCAGCAGCGTTTCTCGAGAAGTTTCTCGTGCTTGGCAGCCGACCGGCGGTCATCCGCTTGATCGAGGCACGCGCGGGTGCGCAGACGATGGCGGAGTCGCCGGTCTTCGCTGCTGCCGGTGAGGTTCCGCGCGGTACTCCAATCGTGAGTTTCTGGTCCGTCCGAGGTGAAACCGCGGAGATGATGGAGCAACTGGCGCAGTACCTGCCGTACGGTACGCCGCGAGGTGGAGCGGAAAAGATTCTCGATGGGCTGCCAATGGGGTCCAGCACTCTGGCGATTGAGGATCAAAGCCTTGTTGGCGAGTCTCACTCCCCTTTTGGGAGCCTTCCCGTGCTATTGTCACTCTTCAGGGAGAAGGAGCCCGGACGAGAGGGGAATTGAGAGCGAGGTGGCGCCTCGTGTGTTCCGTCGCAGCAACCGAACAAAATGTCCTGACGAGAAACCGCAGCAATCGCTCTTGAACGAAGCCAGCCCAAAACTCGACTCCAGCCCTTATCTCCTTCGCGTGAAGGGACTGACAAAGGTTTATGAGGGACGCTCGACGACGATTGAAGTCTTCCGAGATCTGACCTTCGAAGTGGCCCGTGGTGAGATGGTAGCGATCGTCGGAGAGTCCGGAACAGGGAAATCCACACTGCTGCATTTATTGGGTGGATTGGACCGACCGACCTCTGGCAGCGTCACTTTAGGCGTGTTTGACATGGTTTGCGCGCGTGAGCTAGACTTGAGTCGATTTCGCAACCGAAATGTCGGGTTTGTCTTTCAGTTTCATCATTTGCTACCGGAGTTCTCGGCGCTTGAAAATGTCATGATGCCTCAGTTAATAGCGGGGCGAAGCCAGCGGGAGGCACGAACTCTGGCGGCGCAGTGGCTGGAAAGAGTTGGGTTGAAAGAGCGAGGGACGCACCGTCCTGGAGAACTGTCGGGAGGAGAACAACAGCGGGTGGCAATCGCCCGAGCGTTGGTTGGGTCGCCTCAGTTGTTGCTTGCAGACGAGCCGACGGGGAATCTGGATCCCGGAACCGGGGAAACCGTAGCCAATCTGATTCGTCACCTGCAGCGCGAGCAACACCTGACCGCGGTCATCGTCTCGCACAATGAGCGGCTGGCGGCTGCCTGCGACCGTGTCTTTCGACTGGATGGTGGTAGGCTGATCGAAACCCGAGCTTGAGGTGGCGGAGATTTTGCCACTCATCCTCGGACCCCTGAAACGAGCCTTGGGGCGAAATAAGACAGACGGTTAGGAATGTTCGAACGGTATACCGAGAAAGCGCGCCGCGTGATTTTCTTTGCGCGGTATGAGGCGAGCCAGTTTGGGGCCGCGCAGATCGAGGCCGAACATATTCTGCTCGGTCTCCTTCGCGAGGACAAGCACCTCACAACTCGCTTCTTCAATCGCTCGCAAGGCAGCGTCGAATCGATCCGAAAAGAGATCGAGGGACGCACTATCCTGCGTGAGCGAATCTCGACATCAGTTGATTTACCCCTCTCACTTGAAGCCAAAAGAGTCCTCGCCTTCGCGGCGGAGGAGTCGGAGCGTCTCGGTCATCGACACATTGGCACCGAACATCTGCTCCTTGGTCTGCTGAGGGAAGAGAATTCGATCGCCGCGGAGATACTCTACGACCGGGGTCTGCGGCTTTCTGATATTCGTCATGATCTGATGCGACAGGCCAATCTCGAGAGAAGCGCCAGCGCTAAACGAGAGACGCCGCACCTCGTTGAGTTCAGTCGCGATCTGACCGAATCGGCACTTGATGGCAAGCTCGATCCGCTCGTTGGCAGGGAGAACGAGATTGACAGGGTGACGCAGATTCTTTGCCGACGGACAAAGAACAATCCCGTCCTTATCGGAGAGCCCGGAGTCGGGAAGACCGCGATTGTCGAGGGTCTGGCACAGCGCATCGTCAGCGGTGAGGTGCCCTCGTTCCTGCTTGAGAAGCGGATCCTTGCACTCGACCTCAGTCTCATCGTCGCTGGCACAAAGTATCGAGGTCAGTTTGAAGAGCGCATGAAGATGATTATGCGCGAGTTGATCGAGAATCCGCAGTACATCATTTTTATTGACGAGCTGCATACGCTGGTCGGGGCCGGTTCTGCCGAGGGTAGTCTCGATGCCGCGAATATTCTCAAGCCAGCGCTCTCGCGCGGTGAGATTCAATGCATCGGCGCAACAACGCCCGCTGAGTTTCGCAAATCGATCGAAAAGGACCGATCACTGGAACGCCGCTTCCAGTCGGTCAAGGTTCCGGCTCCCAACGAAGCCGAAGCTATTTCCATCCTTGAGGGGATCAAGGATCGGTACGAGTCCTTCCACAATGTGCGCTATTCAGATGAGGCAGTCGATGCTGCTGTGCATCAATCTCACCGGTATCTTCCAGATCGCTTTCTCCCAGATAAGGCCATCGATGTCATTGACGAGGCTGGCGCGCGGGTGAAGCTCCGAGTGCAGCGGGAGCGCGGCTATTCGCAACTGGCTCGGTATCAACGTGACACTGGTGAACGCGGCACATTTCCGGGGACCTCGAGACGCGCGGCGCGGTATGACGAAGCCATCGATTTCGAGGATCCTGCGACGCTGGTGGTCAAGGCAGATATCGATGATGTGATTGCCAGATGGACGGGAATTCCGGTTTCATCGCTGCAGGAAGAAGAGGCGGCAAAACTCCTTCGCATCGAAGAAGAGCTGCATTTGAGGATCGTCAGCCAGGAATCGGCCATCTCGGCGCTCGCTCGCGCGATCAGACGTTCGCGTGCCGGCCTCAAGAATCCGCATCGACCTGTTGGGTCGTTTCTCTTCCTCGGTCCGACTGGTGTCGGCAAGACCGAGGTCGCGCGGTCGCTCGCCGATTTCCTCTTCGGCTCGGAGCGAGCGATGATTCGCTTTGACATGTCGGAGTTCATGGAGAAGCACTCAGTTTCGAAGCTGATCGGCTCTCCACCAGGTTATGTGGGACACGAGGAAGGCGGCCAGCTCACCGAACGGATTCGGCGCAATCCGTATTCCGTGCTGTTGCTTGACGAGATCGAGAAGGCACACCCGGACATCTTCAATATCCTCCTTCAGGTGTTCGAAGATGGTATGTTGACGGACGCTCTGGGGAACGTTGTTGATTTCAAGAATATCATCGTCATCATGACCTCCAATATCGGCGCGCGATTTATTTACAAGCGCGGGTATGTAGGATTTCAGTCTTCTGAGGATCAGGCGATTGCGAGAACCGAAGACCGTGTCATGGCGGCAGTCCGCGAGACGTTCAATCCCGAGTTTATCAATCGGCTGGATGAGATTATTGTTTTTGATCCCCTGACGGATGACGATCTACTGAGCATTGTTGGCCTGCTCGTCGCGCAACTGAATCGGACGCTGCGACAACGACGGCTCGAAGTAAGAATGACGCTCGAGGCCAAGCGCTGGATTGTCGACTCGACCTGCACCGATCGCAGCTATGGAGCAAGACCGCTGAGACGTGCTTTGCAGAGATTTGTCGAAGACCCTCTGGCAGAGGCCGTGATTCAGGGCCGCATCGGTGAGACGTCAATTGTGGAGGTGTACCTCGAGGATGGCGCGCTGGGATTTAGGCCCATCATCGCCGAGGATATCAAGGATACAGACGAGGTGCTGGTTCACTGACACTAGAATCTGCTATGGCTGGAACTCTGGTTAGTTTCAGCCAACCCATTCCGGCTGGCCAGGCGCGATACTGCGAAAGATTGTCCCGAAGCCTACCCCCTTGCTCACGAATCAAGGCCGGATGTTGGTTACTTTGTCGCGACTGGTAGCGGTCGAGTGTACGTTTATCGTCCAACGGCTGCGCTCCCAAACTCGTGGGTGACTATCCAATGCTGAACTGTTCGCATATAATGTGCGGTCGCAAATTGGGATTGCAATTTCGACGCGGGCTTTCGTTCAGATTGCAGCGACCAGAAACATGTTCACCTTCGCGCAGGACCGAAAATCTTGCCGCCTGCCGGGCAGGCCAGGAAAGTTGACCGGGAGAAGTTTTCATGCCCAAGCGTATGGTTTTGCTGGTACGTATCTTATCGCTCGCATTCATAGTTACTGTTTCTGGAGGTGCAGTTTTTGCCCAGGAGGCGGCTGCTCAGGATGTTGTCATTGAAGATATAGAGATCCGCGGTAACCGCCGGATCCCACGAGATTCGATCCTCTACTACATTCAAAGCAAACCTGGTGATCGATATAACCCCGACCTCGCCCGCATCTGAAGCAGCGGTGAGTAGCCCGAGTGCTAAACTTGGGTTTCTTCTGCGATCTTGCTATTACTGATTTTTTGGCCATCTAAAATAAAAGGCTTCGGTGAAGCGTGCCGTACAGCTTAACAGTCCAAGAATACGTTGTCAAATCAAGGGAAAATTTGATAAATGAGAATTTAGACCCATAATAGTATATAGACAGATCGGCCATATCTTGGAGG
>JBDTUW010000204.1:0-7069 GCA_040007555.1 Acidobacteriota bacterium
GCATTTTCGATCGATAATCCGGCTCCCATTATCAGCTCAACATCGCCGGTCTCCGTGACTGCTGGCGGGGGCGACTTCCCGATGATGGTCAACGGCTCCAATTTCGTCCTCGGCTCCACCGTGCGTGTCAATGGCAGCACTCGGATCACCAATTTTGTCAACAGTGGTCGGGTGACGACGACAATCCTTGGGGCCGACGTTGCAGATGGCGGAGTCATCAATATCACCGTCGTCAATCCGACCCCGGGTAACCCCGAATCGGCACCGTTTCCGTTCACGGTCGATAATCCCGTACCAATTCTGACGCTGCTTGTTCCCGACAACGTGGCCACAGGTAGCGGTCAGATTCTGTTAACGCTTAACGGAAGCAACTTCGTCCCCAGCTCGACTGTGCTCTGGAATTCCAGCACGCGCCCGACATCCTTTGTCAGCCCGACGCAATTGACGGCAACGATTCCCCTGACTGACTTCACTTTTGGGACGGTCGCGAATGTCGAGGTAGCCAACTTTCTACCGGGGGGCGGCAATTCGGCGGGGCTACCCTTCACTGTGAACAACCCCACCCCCGGCGCTTTGGTTCTAAATCCGAATTCGGTCGGCGCGGGCGGCGCCGGATTTATGCTCACGGTCGACGGGTCCAACTTTGTGCCTAATTCCGTCGTGCGGTGGAGTGGAAGCCCGAGAACTACGACGTATGTCAGTCCAACGCAGGTGACTGCGATGATTCCGGCGTCGGATTTGACTACCGCTGGAGTGGTCAACGTTACCGTTTTCAATCCGACGCCTTCCGGGGGCTTCTCTCCGCCGGCGATATTTAACATCACCAATCCGTTACCGGTGACGACGAACCTCAATCCAACGGGAATCGGGGTTGGAAGTGCCCCCTTCGCGCTGACCGTCAACGGGTCCGGATTTGTCTCAACCTCGGAGGTCTTGTGGGATGGTTCGCCGAGAGCAACCACGTTTGTAAACTCTGGGCAGCTGACGGCCCAGATTCTCGCCGCTGATGTCGCCTCCATGGGGAGCGTTAATATCACGGTCTCATCGCCCGGTCCTGGCGGCGGAACATCGGCGCCACCCCTGGTGTTCGAAGTTGGCAATCCTGTCCCCGTACTCAGTTCTCTCAGTCCGTTTGAGACTACCGCCGGCCCGTCAGACTTCAACCTGGTGGCAACCGGAATGAACTTTGTCACGGGCGCGCAGATTCTATTTGACGGCGTGCCTCGGGCGACCTCCTTTGATAGCCCAACACAGCTGAGCACGACAGTGGTTACCGCCGACACCACCGTTGGCAGGGTTGTCAATGTGACAGTCTTCAACCCGGCGCCTGTGGGTGGTACCTCCAATATCGTTACATGGGCGGTCAACAACCCGGCCCCGGTAACCACCGTCGTCGAGTCCGATCCGCTTTTCGTCGGAGGGGGACCCGTTGACTTCAACGTGATCGGCACCGGTTTTGTAACCAACACGGTGGGATACTGGAACGGGAGCCCGAGGCCAACCAATGTGGTCAATTCGACTGAACTAAGCATGACGCTTCCGCCGAGCGACCTGACGATGGTTGCCTCCAACGTTCCGGTCTATTTCGTCAATCCGGCGCCCGGAGGTGGCCAATCCGCGACGACTTTCCACGATGTGGTCAACCCGCAGCCAGTCCTCACAATGTTGACCCCAGCCGAGGTCCTCGCTGGCGGATCAGCGTTTACGGTGACCGTTAATGGAAGTAACTTTGTCGATGGGATTGTCTTTAAGTGGAATGACAGTCCGAGACCGACGACATTTGTCAGCTCGAGCGAATGCACAGCGCAGATCTCAGCGGCCGACATTGCAACCGCGGGCAACACTGAGATCTCGGCGTCCAACCCGCCGCCGGGAGGGGCCCTCAATTCGAACGTCATAAACTTCACGAGACTCGCGCCAGTGCTGACGATGCTCACCCCCAACACAGCGGTGGCAGGAGGACCCGGCTTTACGCTGACTGTCATCGGAGAGAACTTTTCCCCGAACGTTGTCGTCAACTGGGGCGGCAGTGCGAGACCGACCACTTTTGTCAGCGCCACCGAATGCAGCGCGCTGATCTCACCAGCTGATATTGCATCCGTCGACAGCATTCTCGTAACGGTCGTCAATCCTGGAGGGGTCGACTCTTCCAATTCTCTGTCGTTTGTCATTGGGAACCCGCCTTTCGGTCCGACAGCAGAGGAGTTCTCTACCTCATGGAGCCTGACCGGACCACTGCGCATACCGCGAAGCGGACTTACCGCAACGCGGCTTCCCAGTGGCCTTGTGCTTTTCGTCGGCGGCAGAACTCTAACGGCTCTCCCAACAAACGCGACAGAATTGTTTAACCCCGAGACAGGCCGCTGGACCAACACCTCGAGTACGCACGTCAGCCGCGTTGGCCATTCAGCCACATTCGTCGCCACGGAGTCGGGCGGATACGTTCTGGTGGTCGGCGGGGAAAGCGCCAGTGGTGAACCGACTGCCTCCACGACTGCAGAGATGTACGATCCGGTGGCGGGTCAATGGCTTGATGTTCCTTCACCCGCGTTTGCACACATCGATCATTCGGCGACGATACTCGCTGACGGTCGAATCCTGATAAGTGGCGGCAGGAACGAACTCGGAGCAGTCACCTCGAACGTGGAGATCTTCGATCCTCGCCAAGCGACGTGGCTTCGCACCTCCGCTCTCAATACACCTCGTTCCGGCCACGGAGCGGTCCTGCTCGCCGACGGCAGAGTGCTGGTAGTGGGAGGATCAAGCGCGGGGGCTTCTCTCGCAACCGCGGAAACGTACGACCCGGTCACCGGCGTCTGGTCAATCGTTGCCCCCCTGAATATCGCCAGAAACGGACACACGACAACGCTGCTCAAGGACGGACGCGTGCTGGTCGTCGGTGGCGATACTCCAGGCGCGGCATCGACCGCCGAGATATTCGATCCGGCGACCGGTAGCTGGATCAACGTCAGCTCGCTCGAGACGGCGCGTTTTGGCCACAGCGCCGCAGTGCTCCCGGATGGATCGGTACTTGTCGGCGGCGGTCAGACAACCGATGGCACGGTGCTCGATGCCTGCGAAATCTTCGATCCCGCGCGCGGCACTTGGGCCCTCGCCCCTAATCTCAACCAGCCGCGTACTGGTCACGCTGCCGTGGTACTTGATGATGGTCGTCTGCTCGTTGCCGGGGGACAAGGAGGCACCGAACGACCGAAACGCAACGACGCTTTGCCACTGGAACCGAGGTCGCGAATACTACGCCCTCAACGCTAGCCTGATAACACCGGAGGATACGAATGCTGCCAACGACGAAGGACGATAGAACCTGGGCTTTGCTCTGCCATCTTGCCGGACTTGCCGGATATGTCATTCCACTCGGGAATATCTTTGGCCCGTTGATCATCTGGATGATCAAAAGGGACCAGTCCTGGTTTGTCGATGATCAAGGCAAGGAAGCGCTCAATTTTCAGATCTCGCTGACGATCTACCTCATCATCGCGATCATATCAATCCTGATTATCGTTGGGATCGTGCTCGTCCCAGTGGTAGCGGTAGGCGGCCTGATCTTCATGATCATTGCCGCCGTGAAAGCAAACGAAGGCGTTGCGTATCGCTATCCGCTGACACTGCGACTGATCAAGTAATGGATGTTTCGGCCTCGGTGCGTGAACACGTCGCGCTGGCTCCACTGACAACCCTCGGGATCGGCGGGCCAGCGCGGTATTTTGTCGAGGCTGATTCTGAAGACGCGATCGAACCCGGTCTCGCATTCGCGGATCGACTCAGCCTTCCTGTTTTCATCCTTGGGGGTGGCAGTAATCTACTCGTCTCCGACAACGGCTTTGCGGGACTGGCTCTTCATGTCGCGCCTCGCGGGGTGAAGTTCGATCAGGATGGGGAGTCCGTACTGGTCACGGCCGGGGCCGGTGAGGACTGGGATCAGCTTGTCAGGTCTTGTGTCGCGCAGCACCTTGGCGGTATTGAGTGTCTGAGTGGCATTCCCGGATCCGTTGGCGGGACACCAGTTCAGAATGTAGGGGCCTACGGGCAGGAAGTCAGCGATGTGATCGTCAGCGTCCGGGCTTTCGATCGTGCCGAGCACCGAATCGTCGAGATGTCCCGGGAAGAATGCGGCTTCGGATATCGCAAGAGCATCTTCAACACTACGCATCGAGACCGCTTTATTGTGCTCGAGGTGACCTACCGTCTGGCTGCCCACGGCATGGCCACGATCAAATACTCTGACTTACGCGATTTCATGTGGGCACGGAAAGACCCATCCCTAAGGGATGTTCGCGAGGCGGTGCTGACTATTCGCGCGCGTAAAGGGATGCTCCTTCGCGCTGATGATCCTGATTCGCGAAGCGCCGGGTCGTTCTTCAAGAACCCAATAGTAGCGGCCTCCACGCTCGATTCAATTCGACAGTTAGCACCTTTAGCGCCCGCCATTCCACTCTCTGACGGTACGTTTAAGCTTTCGGCAGCGTGGTTGATTGAACAAGCTGGTTTCGCTCGCGGCGATTCACGCGGAACTGTCGCCATCTCGACGAAACATACCCTCGCAATCGTCAATCGCGGAAACGCCACGGCGCGCGATGTCCTTTGTCTGGCCAATGAGATAAATGCAACGGTCCGGCGCGAGTTCGACATCGAGATGGACTTCGAGCCCGTCATGGTAGGGTTCAGTTCCTGACGACTCGGCGGGCAGGAGGCGGCACGATCACGTAGCGCAATTTGCCTGAACTGCGCTGCCTGCAATCTGATAAGAGCCGATCCGTGTACGGGAACTCACGCGAAGGACACGAGAATCAGACGCCACCCAGCCTACAAACTTCCGGTTTCTGCCTCGCCAACTCGATCGCCCTTCACTCGCTCTATCTCCGCGCCAACGGACCGGAGTTTCTCCTCGATATTTTCGTATCCACGATCAATATGATAGACGCGCTCAATGATTGTCACACCTTCGGCCACCAGACCGACGAGCACTAGCGAAGCAGAGGCGCGAAGATCCGACGCCATGATCCTTGCCCCAGTCAGCGCCGCGCACCCCCGAAGATACGCCGTATTCCCCTGCGTCCGAACGACAGCGCCAAGTCGCTGCATCTCGCTCGCGTGCATGAAGCGATTCTCAAAGATCGTCTCGGCGATTTCGGACTCGCCTTCAGCCTGCGTCATAAGAGCCATGTACTGAGCCTGCATATCGGTTGGAAACCCCGGGTACACCTCCGTCCGCAGCGAGACCGCCTTAAGATCACCTGATCCGGAAACACGGAGCCGGTCATCCGCAATCTGCTCGATCGCGACCCCTACAGCCCGGAGCTTGTCGATGATCGCGCCAAGATGAGCAGGATTACAGGTGTCAATCTCGAGGTTACCCCCCGTAATCGCGGCCGCAACCATGAACGTCCCCGCTTCGATTCGATCGGGAACAATCCGATGCTCTGCTCCTCCAAGGCGATGCACTCCTGTGACCGTCATCACACTCGTGCCGGCCCCTTCGATCCGAGCACCCATCTTGACGAGCAGCTGAGCAAGATCCACCACCTCTGGCTCCAGCGCTGCGTTCATGATTCGCGTTGTGCCGTCAGCCAGAGTAGCCGCCATCAAGACATTTTCAGTTCCGGTGACGGTCACGGTTTCGAAATCAATCTCCGCACCGTGTAGCCGACCAGCTCGTGCCTCGACTGCACCACCGCGCAGCTCGATTACTGCGCCCATTTTCTCGAGGGCCTTGAGATGCAGATCTATAGGCCGCTGTCCGATGGCGCAACCACCCGGAAGGCTAACCTGCGCCCGGCCGAACCGCGCCAGAAGCGGTCCCAGGACGAGCACTGACGCACGCATGGTTTTGACAAGCTCGTAGGGCGCTTCAAACGAATCAACCGTGCCGGCATCAATCTGATGAGTGCGCAGCTCAGGGACCAACACTCGGGCGCCAAGGTCTTCGAGCAGACGCCGCATCGTGATCAGGTCCCGTACATACGGCACATTGTGAAGCGTGACGCGATCCGGTGTCAGCAAGGCGGCCGCCAGACAGGGCAGCGCGGAGTTCTTCGCTCCACTTACCTGAACGCGGCCCTTAAGGGGTTTCCCGCCTACAATTCGGAACTGATCCATCGTCCTCCAGCACTGAGGGCATTACCGGGGGCATCACCGACGGCATCCACGCAGGTTTGCTCAGGAATCTGTCTGCCTATCGATCAACGCCTCAATGATTGAATCCACCGTCGCCTGCTTCGGTTGCATATCAACTCTCAGCCCATGTTGATTGGCGGCATCAGCAGTGACCTGGCCAATGCAGACGACACGAACACCTTTGAGCGCTACCGAGAACCCATCAGTGCCGAGAATACTCGCGAGATTGGTCACGGCCGATGGGCTGGCAAAGACAATGTCATCCGCGCGCGCCGCACCGAGCCGCGCGAAAAGCTCTTCGCGTGAGATCGCAGGCGCTTCCGTTCGGTAGACCGTCACCACGTCGACGATCGCTCCATGCCTTCCGAGAGCCGCAGGTATCGCGTCGCGTCCAATGTTCGATGTCGGAAACAGAACCCGCAATCCCTCCAGATCCTCGGGAGAGGCATATCGCTCAATAAGCGCATTGGCCAGATCGGCGGCTGTGGAAGCTGATGACTCGAGCTCGACGTTGATGCCCTGTTTCTCGAGCATCTGCGCTGTGGCGGGCCCGACCGCGGCAACCTTCACCCGGTCGAGTGCCCTTCTGTCGCCTCGCAGTTCGTCAAATCGCTTGAGAAAGTACTCAACTCCATTGGTGCTGCTAAACACCAACCACTCATACTCAGTCAACAGCGACAGGCGATGGTCGAGGATTGACCAGTTCTGCGGAGGCAGAATCTCGATCGTGGGAATATGGGTGACGGTGGCGCCGAGACGTTGCAATTCCGTGATAAGGCCGTGCGCCTGATGAAAAGCACGGGTGACGATGACGCGCCGGTCAGCGAGCGGAAGACTAGTTCCCAATCCTGAATCCATCCAGTAACCTATCTGCTCCCTCCGCAATCAGCTTCCGGGCAAGTGACCCGCCAAGAGACTCGGCATCCTCCGGGCG
>JBDTUW010000205.1:0-7062 GCA_040007555.1 Acidobacteriota bacterium
GGCCCCGCCCCTACGGCCCCTCCGTGAGTCTTCCTGTTCCCCAACCGGCACCGTCCATGTCGAACAGAACCATTCACTTGCCGTGAAAGACGCTTGTTTCATTCCGATCCGTGGTCCCAAGGGGCCAGATATGCTCCTCGTGCGCAGGCCAATTCCGCGGTGGCAAACCAGCGGCATTCCGGGCGAGCAGGACAAATCGCCGTGCCGCCTTTTGGATTCAGCGATCTACGGGCATCATTAGGATGTCCTTCGTACTTGGTGAAAACATTTTGGGGCAAGGAATTTAGATCGCGACGAGGCTCCCCTGACTCCAGTTCAGCGGAAGCATTTGATCGCCCTTCTCGGAGACTATTTTGAGCGCTACTTACAAATACGGTGTGTATGGCGTTGGTCGCATTGGCAAGGTGCATGCGTCCATCGTTCGGGACCAGGGGCAGCAGATTTTGGCGATTGGCGACGATATACAAGCGGCCGTTGTAGCCGCTCAGGATGAACTTGGTGTTGATGGTGTGAAAACATTTCATGATCCAGCCCTCATGGCTCGTGAGATGAGCGGGGCGCTAGATGCAGTCATCATTGCGTCAAACACAAAGTATCACGCCCGCGACGCGCTTCCCTTCGTCAGGGCGAAGATCCCCGTCTATCTGGAAAAGCCCCTGACGGATGGTTTGGAGGAAGCCTTCGAGTTTGTCGCAGCAATTGGCCGCGATCCACACCTGATCCAGATTGGTTTGCAACGCCGCTATGATCCGGCATTGCTTCACACTCGAAAACTGATCGAGTCCGGTGTGGTCGGTGAACTTCGCGAAATCCGCTGCATCCTGCGCGACCAATATCCTCCGCCGTCAACCTACAGCAGCAGAGGGTTGATCATCGACATGGGAATTCACGTTTGTGACGAAGCCATTTTTCTCACCAACGAAGTTCCGAACGAGGTGTGGGCGAGCATGCATCACACGCGGTCGTACTCGAGCCCGATTGACGAAGGCGGCGATACCGCATTCGTAGGTTTCACCACACCCTCGGGCGTCCTGGGGCGGCTTGATCTCAGCCGGACGCATTCCTCAGGCTATAACAATGAGACCTACGTCATTGGCACCAAAGGCACGATTCACACCGGGCGTTTTGCCGGATATCCGGGCCCAATCCACGTTGAGGTTTGGGGCGCTGATGGCAAACTGCACCCTGAGTCAACAAAATTCGACATGACGTATTTGAAAGGCAGCTACCCTGAGTTCCTCCCGCGGTTTGACATCGCGTACCGTATTGCCCATGAGCAGTTCCGGAAGGACCTCGCAAGCGGTGCTCCTTTCGCTGTGACGCAGAACGAGGTGCTGGATGCGCAGGTTTTTGCCGAAGCTGCGCACCGCTCAGCTCGTGACGCGGGAGCCCGTTACCGGATGCAGAGATTTGACGATTTAGAGCAATACAAGGCTGCCTGCATCAGCAACAGGCTAATCGACGTTGCTTGAATACCGGATAGAACTTAAGGAGAAGCCAGCGAAGCAGCTCTGCAGTATTGATGAACGTCTCGCTGACGAACTAACGTTTGACGGGAGCGAGATTCTCGCCAGAACTTTTTACTCTCCGGCCGTCAATCCATTTAGCTATGGTTTGCGCGACCTGAACCTTCTCACCTTCGTATTGTGATCGCCACCCTCAATCGACGGGCGTGAGATGTTTCCCAACTGGAAGAGTCTTGAGTTTCCCGTGTTGCTTAGAGAGGAGAAAACCAGATGATCTGTCGTGTCGTAGTGCAAACGGTTTTGATGGGATTGCTGTGCCTTGCCGCGGTTCCGGCTGGAGTTCAGGAGGCTAAAGTCAACCCCCTCATAACGAAAGATTTGGTCGGATTAAGCGGGAAGGAAGCAACGATGCTGACGGTGGAGTACGCTCCGGGCGCTTCATCAAGTAAGCACCGACATAACGCAAACACCTTCGTCTATGTCCTCGAAGGCTCTATCGTTATGCAGGTCGAAGGTGGGAAAGCCGTAACGCTGGTTCCGGGTCAGACGTTTTACGAATCGCCGGACGACGTCCACGTCGTCTCACGGAATGCGAGCGACACTCAACCCGCAAAGTTTCTAGTATTTTTTGTGAAGGACAAAGGTGCTTCATCACTCGTCCCCGTGAAGTGACCAGACGAGGATGACCGTCAAGCTCCTGATGGTGCCCTGCCTTTAGGGGGCGATGCACGCAGCCTTTATCTTGCAACCGGGTCAGCGATGCACTCGGATGGCAAGCAGGGGCGCGAGGACACGACAAGCCAACCAAGTACGCCGAAAAGGCTGAGCGCCGCCGCGCACCGCGAAATAAAGATCCTTACGAATGAGCACTTTCGCCAGCGCATCCCGCCTTTACCAGCGAGGGCAACAACGGTTGCTCTCGTACGGAAAGGAAACACCCGGAACCGCGTAAGCAAAAGGAGACTCTATGCAATCCACATCGAAGCAAAACGAGAAACTCAATGAGGTCGAACTAACGGTTGAAGAGCTGGAAGAAGTGATCGCCCCCAAACTCGCTGTAAACCACAACGAGACGCTCATCAGCGACGAAGTTGAGCTGCGCGTCGAAGAGATCGAAGAGATCATCGCTCCCAAACTCGCTGTAAACCACAACGAGACCATGGTTAGCGATCACTCGAACTGAGTCTTGTGGAGGTCAAGGAAATGATAGCGCCGCAGGGCATCATTTCCGGTGTGGCTGAACGACGCGGATTGGGATTTGCCGATAATCCGCGCAGCTTAGCCGCCGCTCCTCAACCAGAGCATCCGATGCCGACACTCCAGCCCGATTCATTCGCGGCCCGGCAGCGGCAGTTTTATGGGCTGCTCCGCGCCGCCGATGAGTACCGCGTAGAGGGCCATTACGCCGATGCCGAACCACTCTACCGGCAAGCATTGGGGCTGGCGAAGTCGGCCTTTGGGTCTGACCATCTGGAAGTCTCAATCGTTCTCAACAACCTGGCCGTGCTCTACAAATACACGGCCAATTTTGCCAAAGCCGAGGCTCTATACCGCCAGTCACTGGCAATCACCGAACGCGCGCTGGGGCCCGATCACCCTGACGTCGCCACGATCTATCACAACCTCGGCGGCCTGGAGCACGCACGCGGCCGCTTCGCGCTGGGCGAACCACACGCGCGCCGCTCAGTTGAGATTCGCCAGCGTGCGCTTGGCCCCGATCATGTCCACGTAGCCGAAGACATCGCCGCGCTCGCCGCACTGCTGGACGGGCAGGGCAAGTATCAGGAATCGGAGCCACTCTATTACCGTGCGCTGGCCACATTCGAGCGCGAGTACGGGCCGCAGCACTACGAAATCGCCATCTCCTCAAATAATCTCGCGGCGCTAAAATTTGCGCGGGGCGATATGGACGAGGCCGAGCGCCTCTACCGTCGTGCTCTGGCGATTAAACAGCGACTCTTAGGAACTCGTCATCCCGACGTGGCAATGACGCTCAACAACCTGGCCGTCCTTCTGAAGAGCCGGGGGCAGTACCGCGAGGCGGAACCGCTCTACCGCCGTGCACTTTCGATTTTTGAAGCTGCGCTCGGCTCCGAGCATCCGCAGGTCGTTACCTGTCGAAAGAATCTTGTGAAGTTATTGCGGCGGATGAATGAGGGCACGCACGTCGGAGCTGCCGAGTCTCGCAAAGACTTGTAATCCGGTGGGATGATCCGGGGTCAGTCTCGCATAAGGAGGGTCATTATGAATCAGCAGCTCCATACCTCATTCACCGGTCAGGCACGCGCGCGTAACTCGGCGTGTTTCATTGTGACTACGCTCTTGATGTCCTTGCTAATCGGTTCATTCCCCGCACAAGGGCAAACCTGGAGCCAAACTGGCTCACTCGCCACGGGGCGGACCTTACACACGTCGACGATATTGGCGAATGGCAAGGTGTTGGTGGCGGGAGGCTGCCCCGTTCCCTGCCCTGATTTTCTGAAGAGCGCCGAAGTTTATAATCCTGCGACTGGTCAGTGGAGCGCGACCGGCAATATGGGGACGCCGCGTATCAACCATGTCACCGTGCGCCTGCCGAACGGGCGTGTGCTGGTGGTAGGAGGTGACAGCGGGTCGCCGTCAAGAAGCAGGTCGAGAAGTGCGGAGATATACGACCCCGCCACTGGTGCCTGGAACAGCACCGGCGATCTTATTACAGGGCGTGAACTGGCTACCGCCACGCTGTTGCCGAATGGGAGGGTTTTAGTGGTGGGCGGATCGGGGCCAGGGAATAATCTTGACGCGCTCGCAAGTGCCGAAATTTATGACCCGGCCACAGGAAGTTGGAGTGCCGCCGGCACAATGAACGCAGCGCGCAGTGCGCACACTGCCACGCTGTTAGCGAATGGAAAGGTTCTGGTCGCCTCCGGCGCGGCGGGAACCTATACCAATCCGATTCTGCATTCGAGCGCCGAGCTTTATGATCCAGCCACCGGCAGCTGGACGCCGACGGGTAGCCTTGGAACGGCACGGCCTTTCCATAAAGCTGCCATGCTGTCGAACGGAAAGGTACTGGTCATGGGTGGCAGTAACTTTACTTCGACGATCTACGAGGGCGCCGAGCTTTACGATCCGGCTACTGGCCAGTGGAGCGCGACAGGCAGCATGGCCACGGGCCGCATTTCGCACACGGCGACTCCGCTGGCCGATGGCAACATACTTGCCGCCGCCGGCTCGGATTTGACCAAAGGGAAGAGGGCGGAACTTTATGACCCGGCTACGGGGAACTGGACGGCGGCGGCTGAGCTGAACGTGGCGCGTTTCAACCACGTGGCCACTCTGTTGACGACGGGGAGAGTCATTGTCGTTGGCGGCAACGGCGTTCCCAACAGCGCGGAACTCTTCGACAGCGGTGCCGCATACGTGGCTACCGTATCAGCGGCCAGTTATTCGATTCAGAATGCAGCGAATGAGATCGTTGCCGCCTTCGGTCAAAACTTCTCGAGCGAAACTGCCGTGGCCGCAAGCATCCCGCTTCCGACGTCGCTGGCAGGGGCGACTGTAAAAATCAGGGACGAAAGCGGAAACGAACGAATCGCTCCGCTCCTTTTCGTTTCGCCGGGACAGATCAATTACCAGGTACCGAATGGCACCCTTCCTGGCCAGGCTTTCGTTACCGTTACCGCCAGTGACGGACGTGCAATCACTGGCGTCATTCAAATCATCTCTGCCGCGCCAGCCTTGTTTACCGTTGATGCCAGCGGCACGGGAGCAGCGACCGCCCTTGATGCCTTCACGGGTGCTGCCGCTCCATTCAACGCGACGCGAGTCAATGGCGAACCGAACATCATCTCGATTTTTGCAACAGGCCTGGGCGCAGATGCCACCGACACGGACGGCAACGCCAACGCTTCAGTGCTGGCCAGTATTGCCGGGCAAGCGGTGACAGTGCTCTATGCCGGGCGCGCCCCGGGTTTTGTGGGATTGAATCAACTCAATCTCGTGCTGCCTGCCGGGATCACCGCAGGCACATACACGTTAGCGGTAGCGCGCGATGGCGTAGCCGGTAATTCAGTAACCATCGCGATCAAGTAATAGTCCTGGAGACTGACAAACTGATTGCTGTCGCTGCCGGTCTTTCGTCTTTCTGGGAGGTAAAGAGCCAGAGCAATTACTCCTGAGCAAAATGGACGACTACTGCGCATACCCACCTCGACTTGCGGATGATGTTGAAATCACCCCACAGCCCGACGGCGACAGGCTAGCGTTTATCGTCGGCTCGGCTGCGATGGGGCGTTACTTACTGGTGCGCGAAGCCGAACGACGCGTCCTCAGCCTGCTAGAAGATTCCCTACCGCCCGGAGCGATCTGCGAGGAGTTTATGCGGCGGCATGGCGGCAAACTGCCGCTCTCCACACTTGCACACTTCCTGACAAAACTTGACGAGATAGGCATTCTGGCGGGAGAGCGCGCGCGTCAGCCGCCGGGACAGCAACCGGGGACTCAGGGCTACTCCCGCTTCACACTCTTTAATCCCGATCCGCTTTTTGCGCGACTGGTTACGCGTCTGCGCTGGATTTGGACGACACCGTTCCTCGTCTGCTCACTCCTGCTAATGCTGACGACCGCGACCGTCGCGCTGTTGAATGCGGACGAAGTCATTAGTTACGGCGGCTACACACTCCGCGAGCATTACCTGTCGATCATCATCGCCGGGTTGATAGTCGGTGTGACTCACGAGTTCGCGCACGGGTTGACCTGCAAGGCATTCGGCGGACGCGCAACAGAAGTCGGCGCGCTTTTGATCTACTACTGCCTGCCTGCACTCTATTGCAACGTTTCAGGCATCCATCTGATACCTCAGCGAGCGCGACGTCTGTGGGTGATCGCGGCGGGCGTCTATTGGCAGTTGATGGTCGGGACGGCCGCGCTGCTGGCGTGGTTCGCGCTGGCGCCTTACACACTACTGGCCGACGTGGCCTTCGCCTTCTTCGCTGGCAGCGTTTTGGACGTCGCCTTCAACGGGAACCCGCTGATCAAACTCGACGGCTATTATTTCCTGAGCCAATGGCTGCGGTTGCCAAATTTGATGGATCGCTCACGCGCTTACTGGCGTGGGCTGATGCGATGGATTGTATTTGGCGAACCCAATGAAGCCGCTGCGCGGTTCCGCCGGCGCGAGCGGGTAATCCTGGCATTGTTCGGATTGACCTCGATCATTTACACCACCGCGCTCATGGTCTTGATAGTCGTTTACGTGGGCGGCTACCTGATTGCCTGGTTTCACTTGGCGGGGTTGCTGAGTACCGCGGGGCTCGCACTCTTTTTCGCACGGCGATCTGTCGGGAACTTGATCGCCGCCACAATCTCCTGGCAGGCGGGAATGAGGGCGCGTGTCAAGCGGTGTTTCACTCACCGATCGGAGGGCAAAATGGAGAACAATGAGCAGATCACCACGGGAGACAAGAGCACCGTCGCACCACGAGAGCAGCAAGGGCAACACGGCGAGTGCAACGTGGCGAGCTTTCGGCGCTGGCTTGCCCCGCTCGTGATTCTTCTGGCGCTCCTGGTCTTGTGCCTGCCCTGGAACGCTTCGGTCGGCGCTTACGGCTCGCTG
>JBDTUW010000206.1:0-7024 GCA_040007555.1 Acidobacteriota bacterium
ATCAATTCCCCGGGCGGCTCGATTACAGCTGGCATGGCGATCTATGACACGATTCAGTTCGTGCGCTCGCCGATCACGACGATCTGCGTTGGCCAATGCGCGTCGATGGCAGCGGTCCTGCTTGCTTGTGGGACCAAGGGAAAGCGGTTTGCACTGCCAAACTCGCGCATCCTGATTCATCAACCGTCGGCGGGAGGAATCTCGGGCCAGGCCTCGGATATCAAGATCGCGGCCGAGGAGATCATCCGCATGCGCGAGAACCTCAATCAGATCATGTCGGTTCACACGGGTCAGCCCGTCGAGCAGGTCGAAAGAGACGTCGAACGCGATCGAATTATGACCGCGGCACAGGCGAAGGATTACGGCATTATCGATCAGGTAATCAAACACCGCGAATAAACCCGCGTCGGCAATGGCTGCCGCGAAAGAGGTGAACAGAGATGACCGATCGCACTCTGTCACTCGGGCTGTCGGGATCGAGTAACGAATCACCGTCAGCGAACGATGCATCCGGATCAACCCAAGTGAACCCGGAAGAAGCGTCGGCGCCGAGAACCGAACCCGCTCGATGCTCGTTTTGTGGGCTTGGCGAGGGCGAGGTGGAACGTCTCTTTCAGGGCCGGGCCGGATACATTTGTGGAGAATGTGTCGATGTCTGCCTCGAGTTGCTGGCCGATTACCGCGAACTTGGCATTGCGCCTCCTGAGTCGAAGCGGTCCTGGTACCAGCGCTGGTTTGCCGAGAATATCGACGTTGCCTGCAGCTTTACTCCACACGACGAGGAGAGCCCGCAGGGTGAGCGTCTCTTTCCCGGACCCGGTGTTCAGATATGCGAACAGTGTGTGCGCGCGTGCGCCGTACTCAAATCCGGCAATGAGATCTACGCCGGCGCCTAAAGGAACCGGCTTGCGCGCCATACCTGCAGTTGATTATCATTCATATAGCGCCTATATCCCCCGGAGGGATCAGAGGAGCAGCAAGGGCTAGTCGGATTGTTTGGCTGGGCACGTTGGGAGGGTCAGGTTGACAGACGCGCCTTCATCGCGCGTGCATTCGCGGAGAGTGCGGCGTGGAGCAGCGTTGTAAGGAAAAGGATCGGCAACCGAAAGACCGCGATGAAGAGACAATTTCAGTTCGAACCCACAGCACTCAAAATGACGAATGAATCCGCCAGGCTGGAGGCCCCCAGATAATGCGACGAGGCGAAGATACATTGCGCTGCAGCTTCTGCGGCAAGAGCCAGAATGAAGTCAAGAAATTGATAGCTGGCCCGACCGTCTATATTTGCAACGAATGCATAGATATCTGCATCGAGATCATCAGTGATGACGCGCAGCAGGAAGCCGCCGCGGCCCGTCCTCCACTTCCCAAGCCACCCGAGATCAAAACCTTTCTCGATGAGTATGTGATTGGCCAGGAGGAGACGAAGAAAAAGCTCGCCGTTGCCGTCTATCAGCACTACAAACGCATCGAGATGCTCAAGCGCCGATCTGATGTCGAGATTCAGAAATCGAACATCATGCTGATCGGTCCGACCGGTACGGGCAAGACGCTGCTGGCGCAGACACTGGCGCGGATGCTGAAGGTGCCTTTTACCATCGTCGACGCAACGACGCTGACCGAGGCCGGCTACGTCGGCGAGGATGTCGAGAACATCATTCTCAAGCTGCTCCAGGCCGCCAACGGCGATGTCGAACGGGCGCAACACGGGATCATCTATATTGACGAGATTGACAAAATCTGTCGCAAAGACGAGAACCCCTCAATCACTCGCGATGTCTCTGGTGAGGGAGTACAGCAGGCTCTGCTAAAGATACTTGAAGGAACTGTCGCGAATGTGCCGCCACAGGGCGGAAGGAAGCATCCTCATCAGGAATTCTATCTCGTCGACACAACCAACATCCTGTTTATTTGCGGCGGTGCATTTGTTGGACTTGAGAAGGTAATTCAGAAGCGGATCGGGCAGAAGGCGGTTGGCTTCAACGCCAAGATTCGCACTATGCAGCAGATCCGAGCCTCGAGTCTCTATGAACAGGTTCAACCCGAGGATTTGATCCGTTTTGGTTTGATCCCCGAGTTCGTCGGGCGTTTGCCGGTCATCGGCACGCTGCATGAACTCGACGAAGCGGCGATGATCGAGATTCTGACGCAACCGAAGAACGCGCTGATCAAGCAGTATCAGAAACAATTTGAATGGGACAGCATCAAGCTTCGATTTACCGACGATGCGTTGCGCGCAGTCGCGGTCCTCGCCTGCGAGCGCAAAGTTGGCGCCCGTGGATTGCGGATGATTCTCGAAGAACTGATGCTCGAAGCAATGTACGCGCTGCCGAGCCAGAAGAAGGTCAAAGAGTTCGTTGTGACAGCGGAAATGGTGGCCAATCGGCGAGCGGCCTTCCCCCTCGAGAAAGCTGGCTGAAATCACACAACCGCAGGTTGAGCGCATTTCCTCCCATCGCACTGCCAGACCGCCACGGCAGAAGCACTGGCAAAATGCATCGTTCGCCCCCCGAATCGCGGCGGTCGAGCCTTCCCTTAAAGCAGGGCGGTCAACTTATTCCCGCTCAACCCCCCAATGTTCGCTCGACGAGGAGCGAACCGTGATCATTTGAGGCGAATAATAATGCAAGAATTTCATGACAGTACGCCGAGTGATGTCGTGCGCTATCCGATGGTGCCCATCCGCGATGTTGTCGTGTTTCCGGATACACGCGCTGCCTTCAACATCGGGCGCGTCTCATCGGTCCTCGCGCTTGATGCGGCGCTTGCCGGTGATCGCATGATCTTTCTTGCGACCCAGCACGACGCGACCATCGAAGAGCCAACACCTGAACAGATATACCAGGTAGGGACTCTGGCCCATATCGCCAATTCCATGCGGAAGCCGAGCGAGTCGACGATCAAAGTTCTGGTCGAAGGCCGCGAACGAGCCCGCGCCGTCCGCGTTGAGGAAAAGGATGGCTACCTGATCGCCACTCTGCGGCGCGCACCGGCCGGCACAGAGAGCGGCAAGCGTATCACCGCTCTTGCGACCCGCCTTGGCACTCTTGTTGAGCAGTACATCAAGCTCGCGCAGGACCCAAATCCGGAGCAACTGCAGTCCGCGCTGCGCACACCGGAACCGAATCAGATGGTCGATAACCTCGCGCATGTCTTGAAGCTGGGTGTCGAAGACAAACAGGGTCTGCTCGAAATATTCTCGACTCACGAGCGCCTCACGCGACTCATTGAGCTGCTCGAGATCGAGACGGAAAAGCTCAACGTCGATCGCACCATTCAGACTCGCGTCAAACGTCAGATGGAGCGTGCTCAGCGCGAGTACTATCTCAACGAAAAGATCAAAGCGATCCACAAGGAACTCGGCCGCAAGGACGAACACGCGGAGTTTGAGGAGCTGAAGCAGAAGATTGAATCGGCCGGGATGTCGCCCGAGGCCTACGAAAAGGCCATGAACGAGTTGCGTCGTCTTGAGCAGATGCCACCGATGTCTGCCGAATCGACCGTCTCCCGTCATTACCTCGATTGGCTGTTGGCAGTGCCGTGGCAGAAGCGGAGCGATGAAATTCGCGACCTCGATTATGCCCAGGAAGTCCTCGACGCTGATCATCATGGACTGGAGAAGATCAAGGAACGTATCCTCGAATACCTCGCGGTTCGGCAACTGGTGGAGAAGCCGCGTGGTTCGATACTCTGCTTCGTTGGACCGCCGGGTGTGGGCAAGACTTCTTTAGGTCGCTCTATCGCGAAAGCTACAGGGCGAGACTTCGTCCGGTTGAGCCTCGGCGGAGTTCGTGATGAGGCCGAGATTCGCGGACATCGCAGAACTTACATTGGCGCTCTGCCAGGCCAGATCATCCAGATGATGAAGAAGGCCGGAAGCGTCAACCCGCTCATCCTGCTGGACGAAGTTGATAAGCTGGGCGCCGACTTTCGTGGAGACCCGTCAGCGGCTTTACTCGAGGTGCTTGATCCGGAACAGAATCACACCTTTCACGATCATTATCTCGACATTGAGTATGATCTCTCGCAGGTGATGTTTATCGCCACCGCCAATGTGCTTCATCGTATTCCGCCGCCGTTACAGGATCGTCTTGAGATCATTCGACTCGCAGGTTACACGGAGCGCGAGAAGCTGGAAATCGCGCGACGACATCTGGTAGCGAAGCAGTGTCAGGCAAACGGCATCAAAGCCGAACAGGTGTCATTCTCAGACGACGGAATCAAGACCGTCATTGAGGCCTACACGCGCGAAGCTGGCGTCCGCAATCTTGAGCGCGAGATTGGCTCGATCTGTCGGAAGGTGGCGAGAAAACTGCTGCGTGCGATAGAGCCCAAGGGCGAGGACACACCTGGATTTCACTTTCTGGTCGACGCAGCGGCTGTGTTTGAGGCGCTTGGCCCAGTCCGGTTTCGTCCGCAGATGGCAGCGGAACGCAGTGAGATTGGCCTGGCCAACGGGCTTGCGGTCACCGAAGTGGGTGGTGACGTCATGCAGATCGAGGCGACCCTGGTTGAAGGGAGCGGACGTTTGACCCTGACCGGCAAGCTCGGTGATGTCATGCAGGAGTCAGCGCGGGCCGCGATCACTTACGTGCGATCACGCGCCGCTGAACTCGGGATACGCAGTGATCTTCACAAGAATTATGACCTCCACGTGCATGTTCCGGAGGGAGCGATTCCGAAGGACGGCCCGTCAGCCGGGATCACTATGGCGACGGCGATGGTTTCAGCACTGACGTCGATTGCAGTGCATCGGCAGGTGTGCATGACAGGTGAGATCACGTTGCGGGGCAAAGTTCTCCCGATCGGTGGTCTCAAGGAAAAGCTGCTTGCCGCTCATCGAGCAGGAATGACGACAGTCATTGTGCCAAAAGACAACGAGAAGGACCTGACTGAGGTCCCGGCCGACGTGATTGAGGCGCTTCAAATCAATCTCGTGGAGACGATGGACGAGGTGCTGCAGATCGCCCTTGAGAGACTGCCGAGCCCACGGCCACAGGCAAGCACAGACATCGCGCCACCTTTATGGGACACACCGCAGTCGCCGAGTGGTCCAGTGGAAGGCGTAGTGACAGGATAATGGTCGAGAAGCGCTCGCCTCACATTCATTGATATGAAGATTACCGGCGCGAGATTCGTCGCGAGTGCCACGACTCCGGAATCATTTCTCCGCGATCACCGTCCCGAGATCGCCTTTATTGGGCGATCCAATGTTGGCAAATCGAGCCTCTTGAATGGTTTGCTTGGAGTCAAAGGGCTGGCGCGTACCAGCCGAACACCGGGACGAACACAAACGATCAATTTCTTTCTGATCAATGAATCGTTTTACTTCGTTGACCTGCCTGGATATGGCTATGCCAAGGTTTCGAAGGCTGATCGTCTTGCGTGGGGCAGATTGATCGAGAAATACCTTGCGGAGCGGACCCAGCTTGTGCTATCTATCATGATCGTCGATGCCCGGCACGAGCCTTCCCCTCTAGACCTCCAGATGCAATCCTGGCTTCAGCATTTCGGGCTTTCCTATTTGGTGGTCTCAACGAAAATTGACAAGATGTCAGGCAACGAGCAACGAACGATCCGACAACGTATGCGGAAGTCTCTGCAGACGGAGCGAGTCATTCCATACTCCGCCATCACAGGCGCTGGGGCGAAGGAGATATGGGAGAACATTCGCACGAGCACCGCGCAGTCGCCGACTCCCGCAGAATCATGAGCTTCTGAAAAATCAAGACCCGAGCTATTCGGCTCACCCGACCGGCAAATCCCAACGACAAAGGAGTTCCCTCCCGTCCCGCCTCAGGAGCGTTGACCGCGCCATCAGATGCAACGTTCGCAGGATGAAAGAGCAATAAGAGCTTTATGCCAGAAAAACCAAGCAACCGATCACGCGAAAAGATGAACGACGAGTTCGAAGCCGAGGGGACCCTCGATAAGGATTTCCTTGATATCGCAGATCTGAAGGAGATGAATATCTCCAAGCTCACCCAGATCGCCAAGGAACTCGACGTCCCCGGCGCGACCGGAATGCGCAAGCAGGAACTCATCTTCAAGATCCTGCAGGCACAGACCGAGAAGTCCGGGCTCATCTTCTCTGAAGGCGTTCTTGAGACCCTGCCCGATGGATTCGGCTTCCTCCGCGCCCCGGAGTATAACTATCTCCCCGGCCCCGATGACATCTACGTCAGTCCATCGCAGATTCGCAAATTCGACCTTCGTACGGGCGATACAATCTCGGGTCAGATTCGCCCACCAAAAGAAGGTGAACGATACTTCGCCCTCATCAAGGTCGAAGCCATCAACTTCGAACAACCCGAAATCGCTCGCGATAAGGTCTTCTTCGACAATCTCACGCCGCTCTATCCAAACGAGCATTTGCGGATGGAGACGATCGTCGAAAACCCTTCAGGGCGGGTCATTGATCTCTTCACGCCAATCGGCAAAGGCCAGCGCGGGTTGATCGTCGCACCACCACGCACCGGAAAGACGATGCTGCTACAGACAATCGCCAACTCCCTCACGGAGAATCATCCGGAAGTGACCTTGATCGTTCTGCTCATCGACGAGCGACCTGAAGAAGTCACCGACATGCAGCGATCGGTCAATGGGGAAGTCATCTCCTCAACCTTCGATGAACCCGCTTCCCGTCACGTCCAGGTGGCGGACATGGTCATCGAAAAGGCCAAGCGTCTGGTCGAGCATAAGCGCGATGTCGTTATTCTTCTCGATTCGATCACCCGACTCGCACGCGCTCACAACGCGGTTGTTCCACCATCCGGCAAGATCCTCTCCGGCGGCGTCGACGCCAATGCCTTGCAGCGCCCCAAGCGCTTCTTTGGCGCCGCGCGTAATATCGAAGAGGGCGGATCCCTGACAATCATCGCGACCGCTTTGATCGAAACCGGAAGCCGCATGGACGATGTCATCTTCGAGGAGTTCAAGGGCACCGGCAATATGGAGATTCACCTCGATCGCAAGCTCTCAGACAAGCGCGTCTTCCCGGCGATTGATTTGCAGAAGTCGGGCA
>JBDTUW010000207.1:0-7015 GCA_040007555.1 Acidobacteriota bacterium
AGTGACCGGTGACGGCTGCGGCAGCCGCCATCGACGGGCTCACCAGGTGTGTTCGTCCGCCGGCGCCTTGACGCCCCTCAAAGTTCCGGTTCGACGTGGACGCGCAACGCTCGCCTGGTTTCAGGATGTCCGGATTCATTCCAAGACACATGCTGCAACCCGATTCGCGCCATTCAAAGCCTGCCGCTTTGAAGTCCTGATCGAGACCTTCAAGTTCAGCCTGTTTCTTGATCGGCTGCGAGCCAGGCACCACCATTGCGCTGACACCCGGGGCGACCGTGCGTCCCTTGATAATCGCCGCCGCTTCGCGCAGGTCCTCAATCCGCGAATTAGTACACGAGCCAATAAACACGCGATCGATACTGATGGACTCAACGGGTGTGCCCGGTTGCAGCCCCATATACTCGAGTGCTCTTCTCGCGGCCTTGCGCCCGTTCTCGGTCTCGAGCAGCTCCGGATCGATGATCGTCCCGGTGACATCAACCACCATGCCGGGGCTCGTCCCCCAACTGACCTGCGGGGCCAGCGACGAGATATCGAGCGTCAGCTCGCGATCAAAGACCGCCCCCTCATCCGTGGGTAGACGGCGCCAGGCAGCAACTGCGTCTTCAAAGCGCGCCCCTTTGGGAGCAAATCGCCGGCCCTCGAGATACGAGAAAGTGGTGCCATCCGGGGCTATCATGCCTGCTCGAGCGCCGGCCTCGATGGACATGTTGCAAACGGTCATGCGCTGCTCCATCGAGAACGAGCGGATCGCGTCTCCGGCATATTCGATCACATAACCGGTCGCGCCGTCGGTGCCGATCGTGCGGATGATATAGAGAATCAGATCCTTTGCGGTGACGGCCGGCGGAAGTTTCCCCTCGACGGTGATGCGAAAGGTTTTTGGACAGGATTGCTGCAGGCATTGAGTTGCAAGTACGTGCTCAACCTCGCTGGTCCCGATGCCGAATGCAAGCGCGCCGAATGCTCCGTGGGTTGAAGTGTGACTGTCGCCGCAAACAATGGTCATTCCTGGCTGGGTGATGCCGAGCTCCGGTCCGATGACGTGAACGATGCCCTGGTCGGGACTGTCGAGACCATAGAGGGGAATGCCAAACTCACGGCAGTTCTTTTCAAGCGTCGTCATCTGCTTCAACGCGATTTCGTCTTTGATGGGCAACGAACGATCGGTCGTCGGGATGTTGTGGTCCATTGTCGAGAAAGTCAGGTCGGGACGACGCACTCGTCGGCCAGCGAGTCGCAGACCATCGAAAGCCTGCGGACTTGTCACCTCGTGAACAAGATGACAATCCACGTAGAGCAAAGCTGGTTTGCCTGCTTCTTCGTGGACGACGTGACTGTCCCAAATTTTTTCGAACAGAGTTTGTGGAGTCATTCTCGTCTCCCGTCAATCAAGAGTAGCGCCGAAAGGCTCGCGGCGGCGCCAATTGCAAGTGGACAATTCTCAAGTGGCCAATGTCAGATCGCCAATGTCACCTAGAAGGATACTGGTGAGGGCGAGACGCGGCAAATACGTGGTGATTCTGGGCCATAACACGGCGTTATCTCGTCATAAGTGGCATCCACGACAAAACAATCCCTTCCTTGACTTGAAAAAATGCGAGTGCTACTTATGGTTGCAATCCTATGACTGCAAATAAGACTGCGTCTTTTCGGCGGATTGAGCGTGCCGATTCGGCTCTGACCACCGATCATGTCGTATCTCAGATTCGCGAACTGATTTCCCGAGGCGAGCTTCGTTCGGGTGATCGCCTGCCCCCCGAACGTGATCTCGCTGCCCGGCTTGGTATCAGTCGGCCCAGCTTGCGGGCCGGACTTCGTTCTCTGATCGCAACCGGAATTCTCAGAGCGCGACAAGGTTCTGGCACCTTCATCGTCGAGGGCCCACCGGCGCTCGACAGCGAACCATTACGAATGCTTGCCGCGCTTCACGGATTTACGTTTGAGAAAATGTTCGAGGCCCGTCGCATCATCGAGGAAAGCGTCGCTGGTCTTGCGGCAGAGCGCGCGACAGGTAAGCAGATTTCAGCTATTGCCAACGAGATCGCTGAGATGGACGCCTCCATCGAGGATCCTCAGACATATCTCATCCACGACATTCGCTTTCACCGCGCGCTTGCCGCTGCTTCGTGCAATCCGATCCTCGCGACGCTTGTTGAGATGGTGTCTGCCGTGATGTATCAGCACCGGCGTGAAACTATTGCGCGCGCCCACGACTTTACTCAATCGTTGGCCAACCATCGCAAGATCTATCGCGCCATCCGCACTCGCAATCCCGAGAAAGCACGCGCCGCCATGCAGGAACATCTCGTTCTCGCCCAGCGAGCATACGAGGCGGAGGAAGCTGCCGCCGCCGAAGAACCTGCACCCACATCAACTTGAGGGATAACCGCGAAGCGGCAGAAGTCTTCCAGCCCAGCGCGTCTGCGCCGCGTCAGTTTGCTCTCTCCTGCCAAGCCCCCGAAGGGCGCGACAGAAGGCCGATCGAAACTCGTCTCTAGAGAGCGGGCACCACTTCGCGGTGTTTGGCACCAACTCCTGCCTTTCGCAGAGCATCAACCCTGGCGCTGGTCTAAAGCGTGTGGAGCCTTTCTTCCGCCGGGTTAAACGTCACTCTGCGTGCCTTCAGGTAGGCCACCTTGCCAAGATGCGACGCCAGCGCGGAATGGTGTGCACTAACGACATCCGAGTTCGGCCGTTTCCGGGACTTCACGCATTCAACAAAGTTCTTGACGTGATGTGCGTTCAGATCAGTGGTGAAGCGGCGCACGATCGGCTCGGTCGCCTCTGCCTTTCTCGGTGTCTGTTCCTGAAATGTGTAACTCGAGCGATCAATAAGAAGCCGACCGCCGGTGCCCATAAACTCGATCGCCGCCCCGCGTGCCCCTGGCACCAGCGTCGCCTCAAACGTCGCCACCCATTTGTTTGGATACTCAAGCTGCAGGTTGATTGTATCGGGCGCCGTTCGACCATCGTTGTAATGGAACACCCCACCTGCGGCCGTGGCGGCCGTTGGCAGGTCCTCCCCCATATACCAGTGCACGACATCGATCCAATGCGTGAAGAGATCAGTGATCTGACCACCACCAAAATCCAGATAGGCGCGCCAATTGTAGAACTGCTGCGCATCAAAATCGCGGTACCTGACCGGGCCGAGAAATCGCTTCCAATCAAGACCCGCTGGCTTCTCGGTGAAGTTCGCCTTGCGCAGGTGGTAGCTATTGCCATGCCACCAGGTCCGCACCAGTGTCACCTTCCCGAGCTTGCCCGAATCGACGAACTGTTGCTTCGCCTCGAGATAATGCGGGCCACTGCGTTGCTGCAGACCTACCTGCATCACGCGATTGGTATCCTTCACTGTCTTGATGATCCGTCGACCCTCTTCGATCGTGAAGGTCAGCGGTTTCTCAACGTAGACATCCTTGCCCGCCAGGCAGGCATCGATCGCCATGCGCGCGTGCCATGGATCTGGTGTCGCAATCAGAACCGCATCGATGTCCTTTTGTGCGAGCAACTCTTCGTAATCGGCGAATCCTTTGGCCTTACCGCCGGTTTTCTCAATTGCTTCATTGAGGTACTTGTCGTATGCATCGCACAGCGCGACTACATCAACGCTCGGCTCCTTCAGGAATGAGGACATGACGTCCTGGCCACGATTCCCCGTACCGATGACACCAAGCCGGATACGGTCATTTGCGCCAAGCACTGCATTCCAGTTTGCGGCGCCAAGAGTCAGGCCGGCGCCGACTGCACCAGCCGTTGTCTTCGACATGAACTCGCGTCGAGAGGTTCTCTTTTCCTTCATCCCGGTTCTTCTCCTTTAGGCCAAGAGCTTGTTGATGACATTGCCGTGAACATCCGTCAGCCGGAAATCGCGACCCTGAAAGCGATAAGTCAGTTTGGTGTGATCGATGCCCATCAAATGCAGGACCGTGGCGTGCAGATCGTGTACCTCCACCGGATCAACCACAGGGTTATATCCAAGATCGTCCGTCTCACCCACGGTCACTCCTGGCTTGATGCCGCCGCCCGCCATCCACATCGAGAAAGCGCGAGGATGATGATCGCGGCCCAGCAGTTTCGAGCCGTTTCTTTCCTCGTTCATCGGCGTTCGACCAAATTCTCCACCCCAAACGACGATTGTTGAATCGAGTAGTCCGCGCTGCTTCAGGTCAGCCAGCAGAGCCGCCACCGGTTTGTCGGTCTCCCGGCATATCCGAGGCAGCTTGGTAACGATATCTGTACCCACCGAATTACCGTGAGTGTCCCAGCCCCAATGGTATAGCTGCACACAGCGAACCCCGCGCTCAACCAGTCTCCGCGCCAGCAGACAATTATTCGCAAACGATGACTGTCCGGGCTGGGTACCGTATCTCTCATGGACGCTTGCGGGTTCGCCACTCAAGTCGGTTAGTTCAGGAACGCTGGTCTGCATTCGATAGGCAAGCTCGTAGGCAGCGATGCGAGTGCCAATCTCAGTGTCTCCAATTTCGTCCAGTCGCATCTGGTTGAGGTCTCGTACCACGTCGATGGACTGCCGGCGCGCATCGCCACTGACTCCATCCGGGTTTCGGACAAAGAGAACGGGCTCGCCAGTCGATCTGAACTCGACTCCCTGGTGAACGGTCGGAAGGAATCCACTTCCCCAGCATGACTTCCCTCCATCAGGGTTGTTCTCACCCGAGAGGAGTACGACAAATCCCGGTAGATCCTTATTCTCGCTGCCAAGACCGTAGGTTAGCCACGAGCCGAAGCTCGGCCTGCCAATAATCTGATGGCCCGTGTTCATGAAAATCTGCGCCGGCGCGTGGTTGAATTGAGCGGTATGCACCGTCCGAATGATCGCAATGTCATCGGCATGGCGTGCAAGATTGGGCAGCAGCTCTGATAGCTCCTGACCGGAACGGCCGTGACGCCTGAACGCGAAGGGTGAGCCCAGCAGTTTCGGTGTGCCTTTGATAAAGGCGAAGCGCTCCCCTTTGATCAGCTCCGCTGGTATCGGCTCCCCGCTGTACTGCCTGAGTTTTGGCTTGTTGTCAAAAAGATCCAGCTGTGACGGCGCCCCCGCCATGAAAAGATAAATGATCGCCTTCGCTTTCGATCGGGGCGGCGCGAGGGAATCTCCAATTAGAGACGAGGCAGCAAGTGAGTCCCTCTGCAAAAGGGAGCCAAGCGCGATCGATCCGATACCAAAGCCAGCCTGCTTGAAGAAGTGGCGTCGCGTCGTCTCCCGGAGATTTTTCGTCAAAATGGTCACTGGCGTTATTCCTTGTTGAGCGTCTCGTCGAGATTCAAGAGAACGTTGGCGACGATAGTCAGGGCAGCCATTTCTGCCGTTTCGCCTCCGCGCGACGCGTCAAGACCACGAAGTACCTTGCGCGCCTCATCCGGCTCCGAGAGATATCGTTGATGCTGCGCTGTAAACAGCCGGCTAAGCTTTTCTATTTCGGCGGGCTTCGCGCTCCGAGACGTGCAGAGACGAAATCCATAATCGAGACGCGCCTTAAGATCCGACCCGCCCTCAGTCACCATCCTCCGCGCTAAGGCGCGCGCAAGCTCAAAAAAGGCCTCGTCATTAAGCGCAGTCAACGCCTGCAGCGGCGTATTCGTTCGGACACGACGAACTGTGCACGTCTCGCGGCTCGTCGCATCAAACGCGACCATGCTCGGGTAGGGAGACGTGCGGCGAGCGAATGTGTAGATGCTCCGCCGATAACGGTCCTCTCCACTGCTGGTAACCCAACGAGCTCCACTGTATGGGTTTCTCCAGATGCCATCGGGTTGCCAGGGATAAACGCTCGGACCACCGATCTTGCTGCTCAACTGTCCACTCGCCGTCAGGGCAACATCCCGAACCATTTCCGCCTCGATCCGAAATCTCGGTCCTCGCGCAAGGAGGCGATTGTCCGGATCGCGGTCACGAAGCGCTGGCGTGACGCTCGACGATTGGCGATATGTCGAGGATGTGACGATCGTCCGAAGCAGCCATTTGACGCCCCATTTCTGACGAACAAACTCTGTCGCCAGCCAGTCGAGCAACTCTGGATGTGAAGGCGGGGCGCCTTGCAAACCAAAATCTTCGCTGGTCTCCACCAGCCCGCGCCCGAATATTTGTTCCCAGAATCTATTGACCGCAACCCGCGCAGTCAGGGGATTGTCTTCACTGACAAGCCAGCGCGCCAATGCGAGGCGGTTTATCTGGTCTCGATCCGGAACTGGAGGAAGAAATTGCGGCACCGCTGCCGCAAGCCGCTCTCCCTTGCTCAAAAAACTGCCTCGTTCGCGAAGGAATGTCTCCGGCCGCCCAAACGGCTCTCGCTCGTGCATAACCAGCGCCGGTATGATTCCGAGAGCGCTCAATTGGAGATTGAGCGCTTTAAGGCTGTCGCGTTGCGCCTTGAGCAGCGGCGTCAACGATCTGAACTGCGCCGCCATGTCATCCCCATCCTTCTGACTCCGCTGCCTTGAAGGAGTATGAAGGACGGGACGCAGCCGCCCGGGCAGCTGGACTATCGACAGTGGATCCACAGTTCCACTGACGGATAATCGAAGTCGGCCAATCGCCTGTCCGAGTGAGCCACCCTCGAATTTGAGTTTCACCTTGAGAGTTGTTCCCGCAGCGGCAGTCAGCGGTTCTGAGAGTACGAAGGATGCCTGCCGGTTAAACCGCACCAGATCGCGCGTCGCGTTGATGTACCAGCCCGTCGGGGAGTCGACTGCCGAATTGCGACCCCCCGGTGCGATAAATCGCTTCGCGTCAAAACGCACCGCATTATCATCTACGGCGGCGTCGCGAAGCGGCAGCGGCCGAACACGCGAAGGTCGACGCGTGTTGCTGACCGATGCTTCGAGTCCCGTCACGAGGAAGTTTCCATAGGGATCGCGTCCCGGCCCACCCTTTGGAAGTCGCGAGTCGAGGAGCGCCTCAATCCGGATCCCGGTGACGACACCGGTCGCCAGTCTGGCGGTCAGAGTATAGGTCTCAGTCTCCGGATTGGGGCCCGAGGCCAGA
>JBDTUW010000208.1:0-7015 GCA_040007555.1 Acidobacteriota bacterium
GACGAGCGGAAGATACCGGGTTCTTGCAGATGAAGTCTTAAGGGGTGTTTGAAATTTAGGTGAAAGAATCCTCAAAGACTTCTAAAAGGTACCGTTACTACACGGGATTACTCAGGTCGACGGTGGTCCCGACCAGCGGATCGCAAGATGATGTGGAATAAGAGGTTAGGCTACTGCTCGGGTCTTGCAGTTCAGGGGGCAGGAGTATTGCGAGGACAGAGCTCACGCGAAAGCCGCGAGCCGCGGGTATGTTTTGCCGGTTCTCCGAGGAGCAAGTATCTGGCCCTACGGGACCACGCGCCGGATGAAATGGTTCAGCGCAAATTACGCTACATGCGGTCGCCGCTTGTAGGCCGTATTTCTAAGGATTGATCGAGGCGTCTTCGGCGGAGGTCCTCGCGACTACTTCAGTTCGAGTGAGTGCTTTGTGACGAGGTCTGAGTAGGAGTCATAGCCCCCGCTTGTGAACTCCCGGAGCATACTGCCAATGGTCTGCAGCAACTGAGTGCTGTAATACCCCGGAACTGACTGCGGGTGTGCATAGCCAAAGCCCCCGCTGAAGTAGCTGCGGATAATCACGCTCTGGTCGCTGATCGGGAGGCGCTTGACGTTTTCAATAAACCGATCAAAGCCTCCCTCGCGCATCAGATAGAACTCGACGTTTGAGGTGTAGAAGGCCGAGACACGCAATCCGCGTTCTGTCGCATCCCGTCCGATTGCGGCCAGCGCGTGTTCGCCCGCCAGATTTCCAACAACCGGGACCACGAGATTATGCTCTTCCAGCGACTTCACAAACTGGAAGTCCTCCTCGCTACCCATAAAGCTTGACTGTTTGCCGGTCAGGTCCTTTTCCAGCAGGAGATCGCGGTAAGTCGGGTAGTAGGCGCGTGGGGGTCTGTTTTTGCTGGTAAAGCGCAGATCTAGTCCATCCTGAAAGAACGCCTCGTGGATGCGACCGATGGAGCCCATGTCCGAATCGCTGAGATTGAGCCCTAGTCCTCTTACGTGAATCGCGACTGCTGACTTGGCCGCCTCGAATCGCTCTCGCTGAGATGGCGTTTTCTCGATGTAATCGACGACCTGTTGCAAGCTTCTTGTACTCCAGGCTTTTGCATCAGATGGTACCGGCTTGCCGAAAAGCAGCGCGAGATACTCGACTCGATTGCGCGCTTGTGCAAAAAGGCCCTTGAAGAGCAAATGCTGCAGAAGATTGTCGCGCCGGATGTCGATGATATAGGCGATCTGCGGGCGAATCTGGCTGATATAAGAAAAGTTCTGGTCGGGACCAACGCCAAGATATGCCCCCTGCTGCACGTTCATTCTGCGCAACTTTCCGAGAACGTGCAGATACGAAGCTTCGTTAGAGATCAGATTGTCAGTATCGAAATACCCGCCCGGCTCGGAAAGCCGTTGGATAAGCTTGCTGAAGTCCCCGTTCGAGAGCCCTTGCCCACCCCCCACTCCGCCAACTGATGACGCTGCCGGGGCAGCCTGGTCCGCCAGACGATACCTCGTCAGCGCCAAACTACTTAGCGGAAGGACAAGAATAGCGATGAGTGCCATCCGGCGAAGCATGAAACCACTCCAGCTCATTTGTTACTGGCCCGCGCTCTGACTCGGCTCGATCCCTGAGACCTTCCAGTTCATCTCCGCGGGCCATTGATTCTTCCGGAGGTACGCCAGCGAGTCGCGGTTACCCTTGATGTAATGGTCGAGAAACGCGAGGCTGTATGAGTTCACCATCTCATAAGCACTCTCCATCGGTGTGAATGTCACCGCCTCACCGGTGTCCCGGCGCTTTCCGGTTCCTATGCCATCGCCAAAATTTGGATCGAGTTGACCCATGTCTGTGAAGGAGTAGTGCCCGCCCCGTTTCATCTCGAGTAGAAACGCGGGTCCCTTGTGCGCCGCAAAGTTAGCACGGATGGCCGCGTTCCCCTGCGCGCCAATCGTCGCATCCTCATCACCGAGCATGAGCAGGGAAGGAACGGCCAGATTCGTGTGCCCCTCGGGTGGAGCGAAAGCCATCGCAATGACTCCCCTGAACCGAGCATCCAGATCCGCCGCCTTGATTGCAGTGTAGGATCCAAACGACATACCGGCCGCCGTGGGAGAAGTCAGGTCAAGCTTCTTTGCGAAACGACTATCGGCACCCTGGTTCCAGATTGTCATCTGATCGAGAAGAAAACTGAGGTCTTTAGGCCGGTCCTGAGCTGAATGCTCGCGCTCGTTTCCTTGATAGAGAACTACTTTGCCCTTGATGACGGTCAGAGCTGCATTCCCCGTATGGTCGGCCGAAAGGATGACGTACCCATGACTTGCGAGAAAGTCGCACCAGAAAGTGTTTTGGAATCTGAGTCCGCGATTGCCGTGCGAGAAAAAGACGACCGGAAAACGACCATCGCGTACCCGTGCGTCTCGCGCAGACGCATTCAGGAACCTGCGGTCTATTTCTTCAATTGACAACTTGTAGGCGGACTTGAGTATGCCGCCGAGCAGGGGAGACACTCCTCCGGGAATAAAATCGCTAAACCTGCCCCTCGGGAGGCTCCGTGAGTCGTCAGCGGCTGGATACCAAATGTCTGTCACCAGCGTCCGTGGTTCCTTGGTGACGGCGTCGATACGAGAGTAGTCGACGAAGACCGAGGTTGTAACGCCGACAGGAAATGGCCCTGGAGTTGTTGAGTTTGTATCGGCTGGCGCCGCGTACGCGATCGTCACCGATGAGACAATGACAAGCAGCCTCAGGCTCGCCCGAACGATTGCCGGAGATAGTCTTTGCATAAAACGCCCTTCCCTTCGCAAACTGGCACGATTTCAGCTATATTGCGCCAGGCGCCTCATAATCGCAAACCGACTCCGCGCCGACAACTGCCAACGGGGGATCGAGGTCGGGCCGAGCGACGTTACTTGTTTCCTGTCTTGAGTTCCTGCGCTGGCGCTCGCATTTTTAGTCAATTCTGAGAGGGGAAGCAACGATGAAGGGTCCGACTGGTAACCTGCCGGAGAAGGCTGTGGCGAGGACGCGAAAGACCAGTTCGCTGGTACCTCCGACTCTCGCGATCGACATCGGCGGGTCGCGTGTTAAGGCGACTGTTCTCGACGGTGAAGGCGAGATGCTTGCCGAACGGGTTCGCGTCGAGACACCCGATCCGTGCCCGCCTGAGGTACTTGTCGCAACAATCAAGAAGCTGATCGCGCCGCTCCCTGAGTTTGGCCGCGCATCCGTTGGCTTTCCCGGCGTGGTTCGTCACGGTAAAGTCATGGCCGCGCACAATCTCGGCACTGAGCTTTGGCGAGGCTTTGATCTCGGCCGCGCCCTCGGCCAGTTGTTCAAGAAACCCGTTCGCGTGATCAACGATGCCGACATGCAGGGACTGGGAGCGATCAGCGGGACAGGAGTCGAACTCGTCATCACACTGGGCACCGGCTTTGGCTCATCGCTCTTTGAAGATGGTGGGATCGCTCCCCATCTTGAGCTTGCGCATGCTCCATTTCGCAACGGTCAGACTTATGAAGAGCAACTAGGCATCCATGCGCTCGAAGAAGTCGGTAAAAAACGCTGGAACAGGCGTCTCCAGAGGGCGATCAAGACACTCAGAACACTGACGAACTTCGATCACTTGTACATTGGCGGGGGTAACTCTGAGCTGGTCTCCTTCCAACTGGCGCCGGATATCTCGATCGTTCCGAACACACTCGGGATGATTGGTGGGATATGGTTGTGGCGCGATCGTCATGCCAGCGAACCCCGATAGCCCGCTGGCTTTGAAGAGCCTTATTCCTTCTGATGCCGCTTTATCTGGTTGCGACGCCGATCGGGAACCTCGAGGACATTACGCTTCGTGCGCTTCGCGTCCTGCGAGAAGTAGACCTCATTGCCTGCGAAGACACTCGCCACACCGGCCGTCTCCTCTCACATTTCGGAATCACGACGCCAACCATCAGTTATCACGAACATAACGAGCGCTCGCGAGCGGATGAGCTGGTAGACCGTCTCATCCGCGGCCAAAGCGTTGCCGTCGTGAGCGATGCTGGAACACCAGGCATTTCAGATCCCGCATACCGAGTAGTCGTGGCGGCAATCGAAAGGGCACTCGAGGTCATACCTATTCCGGGCGCCTCTGCGTTGATCGCGGGCCTCGTCGCCTCTGGCCTTCCATCCGACAGTTTTCTCTTCGCGGGTTTCCTGCCTCCAAAGCGAAATGCGCGTCGAGACCGCCTCACCCAGTTAAAGGCGCTGCCCTCAACGCTGATCTTCTATGAAGCGCCTCATCGTATTCGGCATACGCTTTCCGATGCTGCGGAGATTCTCGGAGACCGGAGGGCTGTTGTCTGCCGCGAATTGACCAAGATGCACGAGGAGTTTGTTCGCGGCACGCTTGGCGAGTTGCGCGATGGATTTGGGGAGCGCGAACCTCGCGGTGAGATGACACTTGTCATCGCTCCCGGTGGCGACGATAATTTGATAGAGGTCGAGACGGGCTCATTGAGCTCCCAGATGGAGCGCCTGATGGAAGCAGGATTGAGCCGAAATGAGGCCTTGAAACGGGTGGCCAGCTCTCGAGCGATATCGAAGAAGGCCGCTTATCGGTTGTTGGTGGAGGAGTCCAATGCTCGAACTGAGTCTGAGACGAATTCTGATCCTGACTCTTAGTCTATTTGCAGTCGCTTACCTTGCATCGCCAATTCCCGTCGACGCGCAATTACTCAAGAAGAGCGATTTTGGCGCAGGCCTGACTGTCGCCTTCTACCAATTCGACGAAGCGAGGTCGAAGCAGATTCCAGAGATGATGTCGCTCAAGCAGACGTCGGCAACCGCTGATGAAGAAATCGACTACATATCGCGCACGTTTGGGATCGAAGACATGAAAGTCCGTCATCTGCGAAGCATCGGCCTGCGCGAGGGGGAGGGCTTTACGGATGTGCAGGTTGTCAACGAGAAGCCATTTAGTTTTACGATCGTCCCGCGGATCGTCACTCGCGATGATGTCCGGGTCGATTTGACCGTTAACTTTGCCGGGCAGACGATCCTTAGCGTCAAGGATGTGGTGGTGAAGAACTACGAAACAGTCGCGCTTCGTGGAGGCCGCGGTGAATTTGGAGTGCGGGAGTTTATTGGTCCGGATGGAAAGGAATCGGTGCCGGAGAAGCGAGCCTTGATGGTGACGATGACCGCGGCCATTACGCTGGCGCGGGGGCTACAGAATCGGCCGACCGATATTTCGCGTGCTACGGATCAGTTTGGCTCGAAGGTGACGCTCTCTGACAGTGACGTCTTCGTCATGCCGGCCGTCGTCAATCGCATTCCGCCCAAGTTCGTCGTGGGAAGCAGCCCGAAGGGTTCGATTACTCTCGAAGGAATCGTCACACCAGAGGGTAAGATAACCAATGTCAGGGTCCTGGATACTCCGGATTCTGCGCTGAACGTCAAAGCGATCGAGGCCTTTCGGCAATACAAATTCAGTCCCGCCCGCTTGAATGGAAAGGCCACCTACGCCACCTACCGCGAGACGATTCTCTTTAGCAAACCCGCACCACTGTAGGGATTTTGGATTTTAGATTTTGGATTGCCGAGCCGGATTTGGGATTTGGGATTGTGAACGGTAGCCGATGACGATTTGGGGTTGCGAACGGTAGCCGATGATTTGATATGTGGATTCCAGATTGTTGATTTGTTGGGATTGCTTTGCCGCAATCCCAAATCCCAAATCCGGCTCGGCAATCCAAAATCTAAAATCCAAAATCACCTAAAGAGGCCGTCGACATAACCGATTTCCCAGGCCATGAACAGTCCGAAGAGCAGGCTGAAGCAACCGGCGGCAGTTCGGATGGCCGTGTGGATCCATGAGAATCGCCTGGCGGCAAGCGTTGCGGGCAGTGCGATGATCGAGCTCATGAGCATCATGCCGCCGATCGACCCAAGGCCAAACACTGCGATATAAGCAAATGCGACCGGCCGCGAAGAGCGCGAAGAAATTTGTGTCAGCACCAGGAGCATGAGCGCCGCACTGCCCGCCAGTCCGTGAACCATGCCAATTAACAGCGGTCGCAGCCCGGGTCCAGGCCCGTGATGCGATTGCATCCCCGGTTCGACTGACGCTGAATGAAGGTGCGGATGATTGTGCGCGTGCCCGCCGTGGCTGTGTGAATGTAGATGAACGCGCCCGCCTCGGATCAATTTCCTCAGTGCGTTGATCCCAAGACCAACCAGCATGATCGCGACGCAAAACTCGAGCCCTTGCGCGACTCGATCCGGAATCCTGATTTGTAACAGAATCACGACGACACCGGCAGCGAGAAGCGAAATAGTGTGCCCGATACCCCACAAACCCCCGATCAGCGAAGAACTGAGGAGGCTTCGCCGCTCGCTCACTATCGTCGAGACCGCAGCCAGGTGATCGGCCTCAATGGCATGTTTGAGACCGATTATCAGGCCTGCACCAAGCACGGATATAACTGAAAAAGGCATCACTTGTTCATTCCCGGACAAGACCGAGGTTGCCCACAGGGAAGCCGCCATCACTTCACTTTGGCCGAGCGCCTGATAGCAGATGATGCCTCCGATCACGGTGATGACAAATGCGCTTGGAATTGGCAACAACTGGACGAGTTTCCCAGTCCCGGTGGAAAGCTTGAGCCGCCTGCTTGCATAGACAAAGACGAGTCCGATGGCAGTCAGCACGCTGGCGAGTCCCAGGCTAAAGGCAACGATCAGCAGTAGCCCATATCCGACACGCCCCAGAGAGATTGCCGCCAGCAGCACTACGAGCGCCGATGGACACGGCAGCAGACCGCCGGACACTCCTAGCGCCAGCAGGCTACGCCAGGTCACTGGCGCGCCATCAGTCCCTGGGGGCAGGTGCGAATGGCCGCGCGACGCGCCATGTTGGTGCTCATGTCCGTGCTCATGCTCGTGCGCGTGAATCTGTTTGTGGGTGTGCTCGTGGTGATGCGGGTGAGTTCTGGCTCCGCTCCCGGTCAGAGCCGCCCTCACTCTTCTGACGAAAAGGTT
>JBDTUW010000209.1:0-7003 GCA_040007555.1 Acidobacteriota bacterium
GACACCGCTTCCGGGTGGGTCAGGATGGCGTGCTTCAGCGCTGAGCCGCATTTGCACGTTCGTGGCGCATCGGCGAGCTTGCGCACAGCGCCCCGAATGATCTCCTGCGCATTAGCCGAGTTCTGGTTCAAGTAGGCGATGACCATCTCAACTGTGACGGCGTCGTGGTCTTCGTGCCAGCAGTCATAGTCGGTAACGAGCGCGAGAGTCGCATAGCAAATCTCCGCTTCGCGCGCCAGTTTTGCTTCCTGCAGATTTGTCATCCCGATAACGTCCATCCCCCATTGGCGGTAGACACGAGATTCGGCAAGAGTTGAGAAGGCGGGTCCTTCCATGCACAGGTATGTGCCGCCACGGTGAATGCGAATACCACCCAGCTCTTCACCTGACTGAGCGAGGACGTGACCGAGGGCCGAGCAGATTGGATGCGAGAAGGTGATATGCGCGACGATGCCGTCTCCGAAGAAGGTCGACACCCGTCCACGAGTCCTGTCGAAGAACTGGTCGGGCACGACGATATCCGTTGGAGCATAACGTTCCTGCATGGAGCCGACGGCCGAAGCGGAGATGATCCGTTCGACCCCGAGCATCTTCATCGCATAAATGTTCGCTCGAAAGGGTAGCTCAGTCGGAATCAGAACGTGTCCCTGACCGTGACGCGCGAGAAACGCAACCCGCACTCCGTCAAGCGTGCCCAGAACTATGTCTGCCGATGGCTTGCCAAACGGCGTCTCGATGCTTTTCGAGTGGATGTCAGTGAGGCCAGCCATCTGATACAGACCGCTCCCACCGATGATACCTATCTGTGCCTTTTCCATTTTCGCTCGGGTGAGTGTGCGCCCACCCGGTGGGACCGGGTGGGCGCTTCGGCTCTACTGCGGTGTGATCAGTCGTCCTGAACCTGTGCTGGGTGGCAGGCCGCCCTCTTTCTTAATACCGGCGGCATTGACGGTGAAGTCCTCCGGCGCCTTGACTGGATATTGCAGGGAAACATCTTCCATGGCGCGTTTGATCTTCTTCTGCGCAAGCATTTCCTCCACCGCGTCGGCTTCCTGGGTGCTGAGGTAGATATGACGAGCCTTAATCTCTTCCTGTGGACCCTGCACCTCCGGTGGCTTGACGGCCGCTGCCGGATTCGGCGGCGCATCGGGGGACGGTTTGGGCGCGGGCGCGGGCTTGGACATGCGCCGGTCGTCGAGCTTGATGATGTGGAACCCGAACTTGGTCTTCACCAGTTCGCTCGTTTGACCCTTCTGCAGCCCCCAGGCAACGTTCTCAAAAACCGGGTCCATCTTCCCCTTTGGGAACCACCCGAGGTCGCCGCCCTGTTCGCGGCTTCCGTCCTCGGTGAATTGAGTGGCGATCGCGTTAAAGTCCTCACCCTTTTTCACACGCGCGAGCAGCTCTTCCGCCTTCTGCTTGATTTTCTCGACATCCGCTTCGGGATGCTCCTCGAGGTACTTCTTCATTTCCTCGGGCGTTGGCTTGAGCTTCTTCTGGAGTTCGGCCGTGTAAAGTTCTGCCAGCACATTCGCCCTCCGGAACTTGAGGGTCAGAGCGACGGGAGCTTCCTTTTCGATCCCGCTTTGACGCGCCTTGGCGCCACGCACTTTCATTTCGCCCCACTGGCCTTTGAGCATCTCAAGCTCCTCAGCGGTGGGAGTTTCCTTACGACCTTCGCTGATCATCTTGACGGCAGCATCGAACTCCTTGGCATGGCTTGCGACGTAGGCCTTGCCCTCTTCTTCCTTGTACTGGATATCGATATTGCGTTTCTGACACTCAGCGATGAGAAAGAGATCGGTCATGATCTCCAATCGCTGTTTGAAGTTCTCGGTCTTATCGATACCTTCCGCTTGCGCGGCCTGAGCGAGTGAGAACAGTTGCTTGATCTGACCAACCATTCCCTTACGTTGCGCCTCGTTCTGGGCGAGCATGCGCCTTTCCTGATCGGATTGACCTTCCGTGACGGAAGTCAGATCGGCAGCGTTAATCGTCTCGTACGACTCTGATTTGCCGAGCCCGCAGGCCTGGCCGCCGATAATCGCAAGACCTGCCACCATCCCCAGCAGGATCGTCGCGGTCAACTTCAAGTTCGCTTTCAATGTGATCTCCTTTGTCGATATCTGGTGTCAGGCGTGGCTGCCTCTTTGAACCAACTCCACCAACACGCCACCCGTACTCGCCGGGTGAATAAAAGCAACGATCGAGCCGCCGGCGCCGCGCCTGGGCTCTTCGTCAATAAGTCGAATGCCAAGTCCCTTGAGTTTCGCCAGCATTTGGGCAACCTCGGCGACCTCAACGCAAACGTGGTGAATTCCCTGGCCGCGTTTGGCGAGGAACTTGCCAACGGCCGTCTCAGCGCCCGTTGGCTCAAGCAATTCTATGCGGCTCTCGCCTATCGGAAGCATGGCGGTTTTTACGCCCTGGTCTTCAACGATCTCCATTTCACCCTGTTCCAAACCGAGTCCGTCGCGCCAAAATGCAAGTGCATCCTCTATGGACGTCACCGCAACGCCTAGATGCTGAATCCGGCTGACAGAGTTTTCACGGGAGTCTTCACTTGATTGGGGCTTGAGGTTCTGCGCGATTTGCACCTGGTCAATTATCTCTTCCACGACTGAATATGGGTCACGCTCTCGATTGGTTATCGCGCTGGCCATCGTCGCCAGATGCCCGGCAGGAAGCGCCTCACGTAGCACACGGTTTAACAAAGACTCCCGGAGGAGTTCGATCAGCCGATGCTCGACAATGCTCGTGCGTCTGCCTTGAGCTGCGGGCTGGTCGATCCGGAATGCTGAATAGTTTTCAATGGCCGCAATCAATTCAAGGATACCGCGATCCTGAATAGCCACTGTTCGGACGATTGGCGGTGTCCAGCCGTCGGGTCTCTGCGACATTTCAAGGAGCGAAATTAACTCACGTTCGGTTCGCTCGACGCCCTGGCGTTCCGCCTTGTTGATGACAAACACGTCACCAATTTCCATAATGCCCGCCTTGATGGCCTGAATATCGTCACCCATCCCCGGCACGAGCACCACAACCGAAACGTCGGCAGCCTTGACGATATCGACTTCGCCCTGGCCAACGCCGACAGTTTCGACAAGTATTCTATCGTACCCGGCAGCATCTAAAACCGCAACCGCATCAACTGTAGAGCGCGCCAGGCCACCGAGATTCCCGCGTGTTGCCATCGATCGGATGAACACGTCCGGATCATTCGCGAACCCCTGCATGCGAATCCGATCGCCGAGCAGCGCACCTCCGGAAAAGGGGCTTGATGGATCAACCGCGATGATGCCGACACTCTTGCCCTGCTCTCGATAGTGAAACGCGAGACGATCAACCAGCGACGATTTTCCCGCTCCCGGGGCTCCGGTAATGCCTACTGTCAACCCGCGCCCAGTGTGGGGGAAGAGGCCTCTCAGAATCGCTCGCCCGAGGGCAGTGTCATTTTCCGCGGAGGTAATTGCCCGCGCCACCGCACGTAAGTCCCGACCTAGTATTCGGTCGACCAGTGAATCGGCATCGGTGGTTTGCTTCATGAGGTGTCAGAACATCGCGACTGGCGGGCAACCGTTCGTCGTTTGAATGGCTAATATAGAACGAATACCGGATGAATTCCAATGCAGTTGTCAGTTGTCAGTGACGGTTTCCAGTTGTGAGTTGGTCACTGCCTGGTTCCTGGTACTGCCTTTGAGCGGAGCAGTTCGCTTCCGACCTGCTTCCACCCAGAGTTTCGACTACGAGCCAGACGATGACTTCCTCAGAACTGACAACTGACCACTGCCCCCTGCTATACTGTGGCCGGGTCAGCGATCACTGAAACGAGCACTAGAGGAGGTGTTTACTCGCAATGGACTGGCTTTCGACATTGGGAATGGCGATGGGGTCGGCCTGGATGTCGGGCGTTAACCTCTACGCCACCGTCGTGACGCTTGGATTGTTGCAGCGCTTTGGGCTGGCGACGCTTCCGGGCGACCTCGGCATGGTTGGTAACTGGTGGGTCATCGGGTTTGCCGGCGGGCTCTACCTGGTCGAGTTCATCGCTGACAAAATTCCCGCCGTCGATTCTGTGTGGGACGCGATTCATACCTTCATTCGCGTGCCTGCAGGCGCGATCCTTGCGGCGACCGCGTTCGCGGACTTTGATCCTTCGGTCCGAGTAATCGCGCTCCTGGTCGGCGGCGGGGTCGCGCTCAGTTCCCACGGAACAAAGGCGGCGACGCGGCTGGCCGCGAACACCAGCCCTGAGCCTGTATCGAATATCGCGCTCAGTCTCGTAGAGGATGTCGTCACGGTCGGATCGGCGGTCCTCATGATCTTTCACCCGGTTGTCATGCTCGTTCTGGTACTGATGTTCGTCGCGATCGCGATCTGGCTGCTACCGAAGATCGCTCGTGCGATCGGCCGGCTTTTTCATCGGGCTCGCGCACTGTTTCAGCAGGAAGGTGGTTGAGTTGAGCGTTGCTCGCAGAGTTTTGGTATCCATCGTGTTGATTCCGCTTCTTGCTGGCATGGCTGCGACGGCGACGGCGCAAGTATCAGGTCAGGGGCCACGGGCCGCCGTCGGTCGCTTTTTCGATCATTTGAAGGCCGGCGAGTACGACCGGCTATACGATCAGCTGCCGACTCAGATTCAGCAAAAGGCGTCAAAGGAACAGACTGTTGAGAGCCTTAAACGTCTCGGATCGTTCCTCGTCATGGATCGCATGCAGGTCGGCCGCATCCAGCAACGCGGGGACTTCGCAGTCATCGATACAACCGTCTATGGCCGCCTCAAAAGACCGATGCAGATTCAGGGTGAAGAGGTTGTCGAAGGACGGGTGCTCGTGCAGCAGTACCTGCTCAAGGAGGGGCGCGAATGGCGGGTGATCACAGCCGATGATCGCACCCGGGGCTTCTTTCTTCGCAGCAACCCCGATTTTACTCGCGGGTTCCAGCTTTCTTCACCTGAGTTCGCCTTCAAGAGAAACGGTGCGTGGCAGAGTCTCGGGGCGCGCCCGTAGGAGAGCTTTCCGCCGCCATCCTTTAGTCACTCACTTTCGTGTTCTGCCCGGTCCCCATAGCGCACGGCCAGGCTTGGCTCCCGTGTGCTCGCCGTCCTTCAGGACGTGGACGCCGTTTACGAATACGTGGCGGACACCTGCGGCAAACTGATGCGGCTTCTCAAATGTGGCGCGATCGGCAACCGTCGCAGGGTCAAACACGACCACGTCCGCGAAGTATCCCTGCCGAACAAAACCCCGATGATCGAGACCAAGGTTTGTCGCGGGAAGGCCAGTCAGCCGACGAACGCCTTCCGCCAGAGAAATAACTTGCTCGTGGCGGACATACTTTCCCAGAAGGCGGGCAAAGTTTCCGTATGCGCGCGGGTGCGTCGATGACTTGAGAAAGACTCCTTCAGGAGTCATTGAGCCGGCATCGGATCCGAACGAAACCCATGGGAGCTTTATCTGCTTACGGATATTCTCCTCCGACATCATGAAGTAGACGGTGCCTACGCGAGACCGATCCTCGAGAACGAGGTCGAGAATTGTTTCGACTGGGTCCTTTTGGCGCATCTTTGCCACTTCGGCCAGAGTCTTACCGGTCAGAGGCTTAAGCTTCTCATTCTTGAAACCGACAAGCAGGATGCGATCGGGTGATCCGGCTGCCAGGAAGAGGTTCTCCCATTCTCGGCTTGGAGTCCGAATGGCCTCGGCGATCCTGCGCCGTGTCTCCGGATCCTGCAGGCGCTTGAAAAGGGCCTCGTAGCCGCCATCAAGTACCCACGGGGGCATCGCCGCGTCGAGTCCGGTCGCGCCGGCCGGGTACGTATACATATCCGCAGTTATCTTGAGACCCGCTCCGCGTGCTTTCTCGACCATCGCAATGACCTGGTCCATCTTTGCGAAATTGGTCTCGCCTGCTGCCTTGAGGTGATATATCTCGGCGGGAAGACCCGCTTCGCGGCTGATGCGAATCAATTCATCGACGGCCTCAGTCAGGCGATTGCCCTCGCTTCGCATGTGCGAAATATACTTACCCTGGTAACGCGCCGCGATCTTACAAAGGTCGATCAGCTCCTCGGTTGATGCATAAAAAGCGGGAGCATAGATTAACGACGAGCCAATGCCGAGGGCCCCGGCCTCCATCTCGCGCCGGACCAGATTGCGCATCTCGGCCAGTTGTGCGGCGGTCGCCTGCTTATCTTCCAGACCGACAACGTATTCCCGAATGGTTGTCGCGCCGATAAAGGACGCAACATTTGGCGAGACGCCGCGCTTTTCCAAAAAGGAAAGATACTCATCGAGCGTTGTCCACGAGATGGGGTACTTGATGTCGCCCTGATCGACCTGGCGACGAGCCTTCATTTCATCCGAAAGCGGGCCCATCGAATCGCCCTCACCGAAGATTTCCGTAGTCACGCCCTGACGAATATCACCCTGCGAGCGACCGTCGACGATCAGATCGTCAACCGCCCACGAGAGCATGTTTATGAATCCAGGCGCGATCGCGAGGCCCTTTGCGTCCACGACAACGTCTGCCCTCGCGTTGCTGAGATTTCCAATCCGGACGATGCGATCACTGCGAATCCCTACGTCAAGACGCCGCCCGCCGCTGCCCGTGCCATCGAAGACCGTTCCATTCCTGATGATGACGTCGAATCTGCTTCCCGACCGAGTCTGTGCCAGGGTCGCACCGGACCCGGCGAGGCTCAGTAGTAGAATGATGGTCAATCGCAATCTCATCTCAGTTTCTCCGTGTTTCCAGGGCCCTGCGGTTTGCAAGTCGCACGATCCGAGTCTCAGTTGACGCTTGACGCTGCAGGCTGAGTTGCAGTACCGGCATTCCATTTGGCGTCAAACTCGACGATCCCGTGAATAATCCGGTCCGTGACCACGTCAAACTGATACATCTGGTTATGAATGTCGGCTGGATCATTCCAGTCGGGCGCGCCGTGTTCGGTATAGGCCTTGAGAGTCAGATAATAGACATTGAGCGGAAGGTCGAGCCGAGC
>JBDTUW010000210.1:0-6993 GCA_040007555.1 Acidobacteriota bacterium
GAAGAAATTGCGGAGAGATTTGCCGCCGAGGGATTCATCGCTGCTGCGCCCGACCTCTACTCGGGAGCGACGGCGCGCGATGCTGCCGAGGCGGGGAAGCTCATGTCCGGGCTGGATCAGAGAAAGGCGATCGATGATCTGACGACAGTTGTCGCACATTTGCGGTCGATTGAGGGCGTTGAGGCCGTTGGCATCACCGGCTTTTGCATGGGCGGAACGTTCGCTCTTCTGCTGCCGTGTTACACCCGGCTCGAGGCCTCAGTCCCCTTCTACGGGGATGTTCCCGAGGACACATCGGTCCTCGCCAATCTCAGTTCTCCGGTACTCTTCATTGGCGGGGAGAACGACGAATGGATCAATCTGGAAAAGATGAAGCGGCTGGAGGACGCGCTTAAGAAATATCACAAGGCGGGCGAAGTAAGAATTTACAAAGACGCGCCGCATGCGTTTTTCAATGACACGCGGCATGAAGTCTATCGCGCCGCCGATGCGGAAGATGCCTGGCGGCGAGCAATCGAGTTCTTTAACCTTCATCTGCGTTCAGGGCGCTCTGCAGCGGGAGCATGAGTCTTCAATGATTCTCGACAGCAATACCTCGGTCATGATCACCGGCGCATCATCCGGGATCGGTCGCTCGACTGCTCTTCTGCTCGCGCGGAAGAAGGCGCGTTTGTGTCTTGTCGCACGCACCGGTCCCGACCTCGAGCAAGTTGTTTCGGAGGCACTCGAGTCTGGCGCCACCGACGCCTTCTATGCCCAGGTCGACGTTCGCGACGAGGCCTCCGTCGAGGCCGCCACCAGCGCCGCACTCGATCGGTTCGGACGGATCGACATCCTGATCAATAGTGCCGGGCTCAGTCTCAATGGCGAGGTTGACGGATATTCTCTCGAGGACTGGCGAACTGTAGTCGAGACCAATCTGACCGGCACATTCCTTACTTGCCGCGCGGTATTGCCTGCTATGAAGCGACAAGGCCGTGGGGAGATCATCAATATCTCCTCGGGCGCTGGGAGAAATGGAATCAAGGAAATGGCAGCCTACTGTGCGGCGAAGTTTGGTGTTATCGGATTCACCGAAGCCCTGGGCCTGGAGGTTCGTAACCATAATATTCGTGTCGCCTCCCTCTTGCCTGGCTCGGTCTCGACTGCGTTCGCCAGCACTGCCAGGGGTGAGCGCCGGGGCGGGAATCGACCTGATCGAGGGGGATATGCGATGTTGCCGGACGAAGTTGCCGGTGTCATCGCTTCGATGCTCGAGCAGCCGGATCAGGCGTGGATGAGCGAAGTCGTCCTGCGGCCACTGAACCTGGAGTTGAGGCGCTCAATCAACTGACGTAGGGTGGAATCGTCATGGCAAGCCAAATGGTTGTCTGCTCTTTTTGCGGTACGTCATTCGATCCGGCAGCGCGTGTGTGCCCTAAGTGCCAGACGTCCCGCGATCCGGAGACGGCGCCGACGACCTTCGCACTTAATACTGATCGGCCACTCCTCGAGGCGATTCAGCGGAAGGCCGGTGAGCGCAGTGACGCGGAGATAGAGAACTCTCAGATCGTCTATCTCTCGCCCGCAGACGAAGGCCGCCGATTCCCGCTTTTGACGCGAGCACAGATGGCAGTGATCGCAGCCGGCGTGCTCCTCTCGCTTCTCATGCTGCTCGTCGGCTACCTGCTCTGGCGACAGCAAAAACGTGATGCTCTCGCGGTCGCCGCGCGTACCACCGCACAACCAGCAGCATCGGTTTCCCCATCGCCGGTGGCAGGGCCAAGCCCATTGTCAACGCCGCAGGATGACGCAGCCGTACTGGCGGGGGTCAAGGCGGCAGTCACCAACTACAATCCAACGGGATTCTCTGCCTATTCTCTCGAAGTGAAGGACGGTATCGTCACGGTCGGTGGCAATGCGGAGACTCAGCCGGAGAAGGATGGGGTTGAGAATGTCATCCGCCCGGTTCCTGGGGTAAAGGCTATCGTCAACAACCTTCTTGTGAGGCTAACTCCGGTCATGCTGCCATCGCGGTTGAGTGACGGGGAAACGAAGCGATTGGACGAAGCCCTGCGCAAGGGCCAGGACACTGATCGACAGGCGCGGGAGGACGCTGATCGTCGCCGGGAGCAGATCGAGTCTCAGCAGGAGAACGATAGAAGACGTCGCGAGCTGGCGGCGACACGAATTCGAGAAGAGGAAGACCGGGTACGCAAGGAGGCTGAGGACAAACTTCAGCGGGAGGCTGCTGACTATGAGCGACGCCTCGAAGAGCAACGACGATTGGAACGGGAGAGACGGGCTCGCGCGGAACAGGCCCGCCTGGAATCAAGCGTCCTGCAGTCGGGAACAATTGCCTGGACCGGGGTTGTTGATGGCGTGGTTGAGGTGATCATCTCGGGTGGCAGCGCTTCGGTGCGCAATCTCAGCGGTGAGACCCCACGCGAAGTACGGTCCTCGTTCAGCGCCCAGGTCCCACGATCGCCGATCACCGCGAAATTACTATCGACGGCTGGTCGTGGAGCAATTGCGATCTCGCAGGAACCTGACGCAACAAACGGCTACACCACAATCGTCCGCCTCGATGACAGTTCCAAGGGCGGACAGCAACGGTACGAATTCACTCTGCGCTGGACGGTCCGTTAGCAAGAGTTGTCAGTTTCCAGTTGTCAGTTGCCAGTTGTCGTCAGTTGTCAGTTGCCAGGCCTTGTAGTCGTTGCAGTCCCTGCTGTCCCTGCTGTCCCTGCTGTCCCGATTCGCTCTACTTCGAGGCAATATACGCAAACAAAAAAAGCAACACCGAGACGATCAGGAGCAGTGGTACGACCATGACGACTCGATTGTGCTGCCGGTTCGGTACAGCATCGCCCAATTGCGTAAAAAATGGTTTGTACTCGTTTTGCCGAGCTTTTCTATCGGTCACGGTGCGCTGGATTTCTCCCGTATCGGGAACGCGAGTCGGGCCCGTCGTGAGTGGCCGTGGAATATCGTATCTGGTCAGCATCTCCTGAGGATCGTCGGTGTCCGGCACCGAGCGCTTTCTGGTGGTCTCCGGGAGTTGAGGCAGTTCCGGGCGCGGAACCACCGGCATGACAATCACTTCTTCTGCTCCCGGCCACGAATGCTCTGAGAAGGCGGGCTGTCCGGAAGCCCTCTGTGCCCTGGGAGGTGGCGGTGGTGACGGAGCCCGCGGAGGACGTTTCTCCTCAGTGCTGGCCGCCGCACCCGAAGAATCAAATCTCTGCCGAACCCTGGTCCCGCACTTGTTGCAGAACTTCGCCCGCGTCCTGATTGTTGTTCCGCACTCCTGGCAGTACATAGTCGCTAAACCCGATGCATGGATTGAAAGAGGTCTTCACTCTGGGTGTAGACCTGCACCCCGACGCGTTCTCCGACAGCCTTGAGACCAGCCCTCAAGGTTGAGAGATCAATTGCGTTCGGCCCGGCTTCCGCGATCAGCACCATCGCAAACTTTCCCTGAACCACCGTCTGATTCATGTCGACGATGTTGTACCGAGACTCCGCCAGCTGGGAAGTAATCGCGGCGACGATTCCCGGACGACTCGTACCAAAGGCTGACACGACAACACGCGAACCCGATCCGCCCCCATCGGTCACGGACTCTGATCCGATCGTCTGCACCACCGCAGTCACAAGATCTTCGACAAGTCTGGCGTCTGCCTGAGAACCCAACCGCTCGTAGACAATGCAGGTCAGGCGATAGACGAGATCCTCCCTGGACTCCTCCTTGGACATGGACACGTTTTTCCCGATATTGGACGCGCGGGCCGTCCCCCGTACATATTACAAATTCGGTTTGAGGGACCGAGCCGCCTTGATGACGCCTTCAGACTGACAAGCTGCGGCGTCGATATCTACCTCATCGACGATCGCCACCACCGCGGCTTCGATGGACAACTCCTGATCACCCATAGCCGAGCGAGCCGCCTTACCATACGCGCAAATGACTATCTCACCGATTCCCGCACCCAAACGGTCCGCCACGACGACGACATTGGTGTTGGGTTCCTTGTTGAGGTCATATGGATGAACGATCAGAAACCGCAGACCCTCGAGGTTTTGCGTTTTCTTAGTCGCCCATACGCTGCCTACTACTTTTCCGAGAAACATCTGCTGTTATCCGTACCATCCATCGCCGGACAGTCTACCGCAAGGTGGTTAGCCTTGCGATCTCATCATAAAGGCCTCGATATCCGCGGACGGGCGCACCGCGATCAATTCGGCGGATGGTGCCTTGGCGATCAATCAGCACGAGCATCGGCAGGACGGCTGCGTTGAATCTCTCATCGTTGGTCGGGTCGTCCTGTCCGGCGACGGCGAAGGGGAAACCGATACCTGCGCTAGTCCTGAATGCTTCGAGGCTCTTGAGTTCAGCGGTCGCCGTCAACCCTGCCTCGCGTTCGGATCGACCGAACAGGCGCGTCACGCCCACGACCTCAAACCCACGCTCTTTGAATTCAGACTGCCACTGCTTGAGCCGATCGAACTGACTGGTCGACGAAGTATTCCACATCGCCCAGAAGTAAAGCAGCACGACTTTGCCGCGAAGCGCGGTTGACGTCAATGGCGGAGGATCGATCCAGACCCTCGCTTCGATCTCGGGGGCCGGCCGGCCTATCAGACGCTGAATCGTCAATTCTTCGTCATATGTGGTCTCTGCCTGCGCGGACCGGCCTCGCGCCATGGCACGCCAGCGTCGCTGCAGATCGTCGGCCACCTTCTTTTGGTCCACTCTCTCGAGTAATGCCACGGCCGTCGCTGCCAGGCGAGCGGTTTCGAAGTCACGCACCTCCCGAGACTGATCCGGGATTTCACGCGGCGAAATCCGCCTGCCGATTTCGAACCCGGCAATCGCCTGTCGCGCGGCCTTTGGCAAATCCCCGAGATTACGATATGCGATCGCGAGATCGCGATGCAGCAGGACTCTCGCGCCAAGCAAAGCCGGTGAGCTGGTATCGACTTGATCGACTTCCACAAGGGCCTTCGCGGCCTCTTCAACGCGATTGAGCTCAATCAAGGCGCGGACGACGCGAAAGCGCGCATCAGCACGTGGCCGGCTGTTCTCCCACTCCTCGTCCTTCCCATTCTCTGCGGGCTCGGCAAGGAACTTCCGAAATCCTTCAAGCGAACGCGCCCAATCCTCCGCAAAGAAATAAAGCGCTGAAAGTGCAAAGAGCTCCTCGCCCTGCCAGTCCTTGAACTGAAACTCAGCGAGTAGACCGACGGCGCGCTTGACCACAGACTGCAGCCGTTCCTCCCAGTCCTCTGGTTGAGCGCGCAGAGCCACGAGATCACGCTCGAAGGTGCCACGCAGCTTCTCCTCCTCTTTTGCCAGCTGTTTTGCAATCGTCGACGGAGCCACCCGCTGCTGGATTCCTCCACCCTCCACAGCCCACGGCACGTCGCGACAAATCAGGGCAAGCAGCAAACCGGAAATGACAATCATCAGCGTCAATCGAGTGGTCGATCGACCAGGTCTCGTTCTCATAGATTCATCCAAAATCAAGGCTCAGGCCCGCACGATCAGCGTGTTCACGGATCTTGACGAGGACGTTGCTGGCAAGCTCAAGGGCGCGCCGTCCGTCACGACCACTGACAAGCGGTTCCTTCCCGTTCAGCACGCATTCAAGGAAATGATCGATCTCGGCCAGAAGCGGTTCGCGCTTCTCAATCTCGAGCATCCCGGCGACGATCTCGGGGCGCCCTTCACCGCGACGCACCAAGCGGCACATTGAAACCTGTTGCTCCGCATAATCGAGCGAGTAGTACTCATTGAGCTGAAAGACTCGCAGTTTGCGCAGCCGCTCGCCAGCTACGCGGCTCGCCGTGATATTCGCGATGCACCCATCAGCGAATTCGAGGCGAGCATTCGCAAGGTCGATTCTCCGCGTCAGAATCGGCACACCCACCGCCTCGAGTCTCGTCACTTCCGTTGCGACCAGGGTCGCAATGATGTCAAGTTCATGAACCATCAAGTCCATGACAACATCGATGTCCAGTGAGCGAGGCGTAAAGACTCCCATGCGGTGCACTTCAAAAAAGCGCGGCTTCTGAATGTGCTCCTGCAAGGCACGAAATGCCGGGTTGAAGCGTTCGATATGCCCCACTTGAAGAGTTACCCCGCGCGCACGTGCAGTCTCGATCATGGCGTCGGCCTCGCCAAGCGAGCGGGCAATCGGCTTCTCCACCAGAACGCTGATCCCCGCATCCATGCACGCATTCGCGATCTCGGCGTGATTGATCGTCGGCGTCGCAATCGTGACGGCGTCGACATCTCCAAACAATTGATGAAAGTCGGAAACATAGCGGGTGCCGTAGCGCTCGGCAACGGCGCGACCTGCCGTTTCATCGAGATCACACACCGCGACGAGGTCTGATGTCTGAAGTGTCGCGTAAATGCGGGCGTGCTCGCGGCCAAGATACCCGACGCCAATGACGGCTGTTCTCAGTCTTCTGTTCATCTTTCCCTTGGCGCCTTCCCGACCGTTGGCCTCTCGAGCGCCTTGCATCAGCGACTGGGTCCGAGCCCGACCGCTGGGGCGACACCCGCAGCAAGAGGCAGCTACTTGACCCGGTCACTACTTTTCATGTTAACTGTTCTGACCTTGATCAATTTAACTCCATCGCCGCGAATTGAAAACTCACTTTAGACATCTGACATACGCTCTTCTGGCAGGGCTCGCACTCCTGTGTCTGTTGAGCCTTATTTACGGGGTTGGCCGTCTCCCCTTTCTCGGTCCTGATGAGCCTCGTTACGCCGAGGTAGCTCGCGAGATGTTTGCGAGCGGTGACTGGATCACCCCGCAGCTTGCGGCTATCCCCTGGCTCGAGAAACCGTCTCTCCTCTATTGGATCGCAGCACTCGGTTACGCTGCTTTCGGTGTCTCGGAGTTTTCTGCTCGGCTGGGCGTGGCCCTGATTGCATCTGCTGGCGCATTCCTTCTTTTCCTGTTTGGCTACAAAGTGCGATCGATTGCCTTTGGAGGCATG
>JBDTUW010000211.1:0-6965 GCA_040007555.1 Acidobacteriota bacterium
AACGGATCACCCATGAACCGACGACGAGAAGCCTATTCTGCTCTTTGTCTCTGCGTTCTACTGGTCGCCGTCACCAGCGCGCAGACCACACTACCTGCCGCGACTTTCATCTCCTTGAGCATCAGCGCGAAAGGTCACGATGGTAAGGAAGGTGAATATCCTGGCACCGCTCTAGTTGAAGTGTTGAAGCTGGCGGGCGCGAAGTTCGGCGAAGATTTGCGCGGCAGGAATCTGGCGCTCTATCTGGTCGTCGAAGCGGCAGACGGCTATCGCGCCGTTTATGCCTTGCCGGAACTCGATCCGTTATACACGCACAAGTCGATCTTGCTGGCTACCAAACGCGAGGGCAAACCGCTGGACGATAAGGAAGGGCCGTTGCGTATCGTCGTTCCAGACGAAAAACGACAGGCACGATGGGTGCGGCAGGTAACTGGGGCTGATCATCAAGCGAGCACAGTAGTTCAAGAAAAGAGCTCGAAATGAACGCGCAGTGCTTTAAGCAACACCTGTCCTGGCTGGGAATTCTGGTGTTGGCTCTTGTCGGATTCAGCTGCCGCTCTGCTAAGAGCGTCGAGCAGACGGGGAAGACCAGAAGGGAAATCACGGTTTCTGCCGCAGCCAGTCTTCAGGATGCCTTCCGGGAGATCGGTAAGCAGCTTGAGACGCGGACGGACACACGCGTAAACTTCAATTTCGGCGCATCAGGTGCCTTGCAAAAGCAGATCGAATCCGGCGCGCCGGTGGATGTGTTTGCAAGCGCCGGTCGTCCACAGATGGACCCCTTGGTGTTACAAGGATTGATCGCGCCGGAATCGCGGCGTGACTTCGCACGTAATGCGCTGGTTTTAGTCGTGCCTGCAGACCAGACCGTGGAGTTGAAGGGCTTCGCCGACCTTGGGAGCCAACAGGTCAAGCGAATCGCCGTGGGCAACCCAAAGACGGTTCCTGCCGGACAGTATTCGGAGCAATCCCTCACACGGTTGGGCCTTTGGCAGCGGCTTCAATCACGATTAGTGTTCGGTGAAGACGTCCGGCAGGTGCTGGACTATGTCTCTCGTGGCGAAGTTGAAGCTGGACTCGTTTACGCGTCGGACGTTCGCGTGGGCGACAACCGCGTGCGGGTTGTGGCGTGCGCCCCGGCGGATTCGCACGATCCAATCTTGTATCCAATTGGTGTCGTGCTGGCGAGCAAACAATCGGAAGCGGCGCATAGTTTCATCGACGCGGTCATGAGTGATGAGGGACAGCGCATCCTCGAGAAATATGGATTTGAGCGGATTCGGTGATGGAGGTCGATTGAGCTGACGATCGTTGGAGGGCATCCGAACTCATTTCTGACGATGGCGTTCGCGGTGATGCTCGCGCTGGACATGATCCTCGTCCGTCAGGCCAGTCTGTTTGAAGTCGAAGTGTTGCATGAGCTGGGACCTGACGGTCTTGCCCGGGGGCTTGCCTTCGTGTCGGCGAAGCGGTGATCGAAGTCGCTGAAGCACGCAAAACCTTGTGGCAGTCTGACGAGAATTGAACGGCGATTACCAAAACGTCTTAACAATCGCTGCGGACTGATGGAACGGATACTCAAATGCGGATTTGTGCACCCCGTCGTAGCGGTGGAGATCATTGAGCGAACTTGCCGGGCAGGAGCGGCGCAAACCGGAGCAATTTGGATTTGACCATCCAGGGTAGTGAGATGATCTGGTCAGCTTTCAAACTCTCGCTGCTAGTGACGGTGACGGCGACCAGTCTCGTTGTCGTCATCGGCACGGCCTGCGCGTTCCTTCTGGCGAAGGCACACTTCCGTGGACGCGAATTGCTCGACGCAGTCATCACTCTGCCGTTGGTGTTGCCGCCGACCGTGACTGGCTATTACCTGATTGTTCTGCTGGGACGGCGCGGCATTATCGGTGGCTATCTTTACGGTCTGACGGGCTGGTCACTAGTGTTTACCTGGTGGGCCGCAGTGATTGCGGCCGCAGTCATGGCTCTGCCGTTAATGGTCAAGTCCGCACGCGCCGCCATTGAGAGCGTTCCCCCGCAATATGAGCTGACCTCTTTTACGCTGGGCAAGGGTAAAACAGAAACGTTTTTTCGCATCACGCTACCGTTAGCGCGGCGCGGCATCTTCGCGGGCGTTGTCTTGAGTTTTGCGCGCGCGCTCGGGGAGTTCGGCGCGACGCTGATGCTGGCGGGGAATATTCCCGGCAAAACACAGACTATGCCGCTCGCAATTTATGAAACGGTAGTCGCCGGGGAGAACAGGCAGGCGCAGATACTGGCGCTGATCCTGACTGGGGTTTCGCTGACGGCAATCTACTTGACGAACAAGCTGGCCAATAGCCGAACAACGGGGTTTTAGGAGACTGATGCTCTACGTCTCGATCAAGAAGCGTCTCGGCTCGAATGAAGGCAGTCGTTACAACCGGGCGAGGGACAAAGCCGAGCGCGCTTTTAATCTCGACGTCGAATTCACGGTGCCGGGTGGCGTGACCATTCTATTCGGCCCTTCTGGTTCTGGCAAGACGACGTGCCTGCGCAGCATCGCCGGAGTCGTGACACCCGATGAGGGCCGAATCGCTCTTGCAGAACATGTCTTTTTTGACTCGGTCAGCCGCGTCAACATGGCGATACAACGCCGGCGCGTGGGTCTTGTATTTCAGGACTATGCGCTCTTTCCACACTTTACGGCAGAGCAGAATGTTGTCTATGGCGTGCGCACGGAAGGAACCACCAGCGCTGCAAAGCGCGAGCGAGCGCGTGAGCTGCTGCACCTGCTGGGAGTTGAATACGCGAAGCAGCAGTATCCGGGCGAGTTATCGGGTGGCGAGGCCCAGCGTGTCGCGTTGGCGCGAGCGCTGGCAAGCGATCCGGCCGTCATGCTGCTGGATGAACCGCTTTCGGCCGTAGACGCCAAAACGCGCGAGCGATTGTTGCTGGAGATTAGCGCGCTACAGCAAAGGACGGGCATTCCGTTTCTCTACGTCACGCATAACGTAGCGGAAGCAAAGGCAATCGGCACCAGCGTGGTTGTCCTGGAGGAAGGCAGGGTGGCGCAACAGGGCACGATGTGCGCGAAGGAGGGCCTTGGAAGACAACCCGAATTTCAAGCTGATGATCAAACGGTGCAGATGTGGCAGACGGTCGAGGATGGTGGAGCCTGAACAGGCTTGCAACAAAGCTGGGAGGGTACAGATGGGTATGGTTGCGTATTTGGGAACGCGCGTGATGGCTGCCCTTCTTGAACCTCGCCCATCGCCCAGCGCGGTGAGCACTGGTTTACGCTTTTCTGAGTTCAGCACCGAAGGCGCGACAGATGGTCGTTCGGACTCGTCTGTCGCGCCTTCGGCCCTTCATGCCCTGGTCTGGATGGCCGTTGTCTAATCAGGCATTACCGCAGGTATTTGTTGAAAAATTCGAGAGTACGGGTCCAGGCCAGCTTGGCAGCGGTTTCGTCATAGCGCGGCGTCGTGTCGTTGTGAAAGCCGTGTTGGGTGCCGTCGTACATGTGCACCGTATACACCTTGTTGTTGGCCTTGAGTGCTGCTTCGTAGGCCGCTATACCGGCGTTGACGCCCTGGTCATTGCCCGCGTAATTCAGCAACAGCGGCGCGGTGATTTTCGCGGCATCTTCTGCGCTGGCCTGGCGGCCATAGAACGGAACGCCAGCATTCAAGTCAGCACCGAGCCTGACGGCCAGTTGATTCACCATCCCGCCGCCAAAGCAGAACCCGACTGCGCCCAGTTTGCCAGTTGAGTCAGGACGCGTCTTGAGCCACTTGGCCGCAGCGACAAAATCTTCGGTCATCTTTTTTCCATCCACCGTGCGAAAGGCAGCGGCGCCCTTCTCATCACTGCCCGGGTAGCCGCCTACTGAGGTCAGGCCGTCTGGCGCAAAGGCGATGAAATTGGCAAGCGCGAGGCGACGCGCGACATCCTCCACGTACGGATTGAGGCCGCGGTTTTCGTGAATGACAAGGACGACGGGGAGCTTTCCGTTCTTCGCCGGGCGCGCCAGATAGCCTTTGATTGAACCGTTTCCTGCGGGGGATTGCACGGTCTCGTAGCCGACCCTAATGCGCTTGTCATCGGCAGGAACTTGCTGTGCCCAGGCGTAGTTTGGTGTCAGGCTCTCAAAAATCGCCATCGCCGTTAGTCCACTTGTCGCATACTTGCCAAGACGATCAAGAAATGAACGGCGGTCGATGTCGCCATGCTGGTACTCGTGAAACAGGTCCAACAACTCCTGTGGGTAATCGGATGCTTTCTTTCGTTCCATTCTCTCTCCTTGCATTGGATCGGAGCGAAGCAGGAGGTAACTCTTCTGCGTCGCTCGTGAATCGGAAGGCCGCTCTAACTGCCCTCCCAACTGGGAAATAGCCAAAGCCTGAGCCATCCGCTACGGTCAAATCAGGTAACGTCCAAATTCTCAGACGCGCATACGGCCGTGCCGGATTCACGGTCTGTCGAACTTTTTCTCTGCTCCGGTCTCACTTATCAACTGAATAGGTGAGGCCGGAGTACTGCATCTCTTCCCAAGTCTGCTCGCCCCAGCGAACGGACGCCTTCGAGTCAGGATTCCAGGGGTTCGCCGGCGAGTTGTCGTAATGTGCTGTAGCTTCCAGCCGAGCGCCTTTTGGCAGGGCGAGCGGCTTGGCAAAGATGTAATAGGTCTGCCAGTTGAAATCATATTTCGGCACTGAAAGCACGACCTCAGTCCGACCATCTGGATAGATGAGTCGATATTCCCAACTCTTGCCGCGCAAGTGCGTGTGTGGGAACAGCGCATAGATGTGCACATCCTCGTTGAATTGGATCGCTGTCTCCACGGCATAGTTATTGGCGCCAGGCGGAATAAGGAACAGCGGATTGACGAAGGCGCTTGTGCGAATCTCCTGTTGCGGCGGCTGTTTGGCGAAAATCAGCCCGACGCTCGACTTATCACGCGTCGGCTCCCCGTTGGCAGTGTAGTGTATCTGGAGGGTGAGGACGGAACCGGCTCTGATGCGCAACGCCGTGCCGGGTTGAAAGATCATCGCGTTTGTGCCCGGCGCGGTGGTAGCGATCAGGCCGCGTTCCTGATCACGTCGCGGAGCGTTGCTTTGCGCCTGTTGACGCGTGGGAGCCCGCATATCCGGCACGACTTGGGTGAAGACCGGCTGCCGCGTCTGCCCGCCGGGCTCGCGGCAGAAGACCAGCACGTGGTGCACGACGCTGCGCGCGCCCGGTCGTACCTCGACAGCCTGCACCCACTTGTCTTCGGTGAAGTTGGTCGGCGCTTCGAAATATTGGTAATTAATCGTCCCTGATGCCGGAACCTCGTATTCCTTCGGCATGCTGATGACCGCGTCGGGCGTGCCGATCTCCCAGCCAGCGGGGAATACGGGCTGCGGCGGAAGGTCCTTCGGGTCACCTTTCGGCGTACCGCCGCCAATCCAGAGGAGCAGCGTCTCTTTCTCCTGCGCGCTCAGCCGCCGGTCATTGGCAAACGTGCCGTGCGCGGCGTCAGCATGCCAGGGTGGCATCTGCCCGGTGGCAACTTGCTCGCGGATGGATTTCGCCCACGGGCGGGTCTCTTCGTAAGTGAGCAGCGACATCGGCGCTATGTCACCAGCACGATGGCAGCTCGCACAATGTTTGTAGAGAATGGGCGCGACGGCCTTCGTAAACGTCGGCACGGCTGACGTTGTTTGTGCCGTGCGCGGCGCGGTCATAGCCAGGAACGCCGCGGCCAGCGCCGCCGTGCAGGCAATAGCAATCTTCATCACTCAATATCCTTTCTTCGCTAGCATACCCTCCCATTATTGCAGTCTTACATCCTTAGCACTACCCGCTATGGATGATTGGCTTCAGCGATTCGCCCATCAGCTTTACCTGAGATTACGAACATGCGCCCTGAGCGAAAGCCGTTGATGCCACTCCAGCTCGAAGTTACGAGAAAATCAATCACCCCATCGTCATCTGCATCGCCTACCCCGGTCGCATCAAAGCCGAAGGTGTCGCCCGGCACTTTGCAGGTGATGGAGCGCAACAGGCTCCCGTCCTTGCCTGAATAGAGGTAAACCTTGCCGCCCGACGAGGCAGCGCCCGCGTACTGCCAGGCTCCGATCAATAGATCGTCATAGCCGTCCCGGTTGACGTCTCCCACGTCTGCTGAACCGATGCCGAAGCCGTCGCCAGCCGTCTCCCCTGTCAAGGTATAAAGCCGCCGCCCATCCCTTCCCGAATGAATGTAGGCCCTGCCTGTCGCCGGGCCCTTGGCCGTGTTCGGAAAATCGGAGGCGTAAACGTCCGGCACTTTGTCTCTGTTCACATCACCCACGACCGAAGTAAACCCCGCACCAAGCGCTGCACCAGTCTCGTCGGCCTCTATCATGAACTTCGGTTTGTCGCTCAGTCCCGCGTAGACGTAGACGCGCCCGCGATTGTTCGGGCCGGCCCCCGGCGCGCCAACAAGCAGAAAGGCATACCGCTTATTCCTAAACCCAGCGACGACGCTGCCCATCCCCGCGCTTGCCTTGTCACCACTGAGCGTCAAGAGCAACGCGCCGTCTTTACCGGAGAAGATGTAGGCGCGTCCTGCGCCCTGCGCGAAGGTACTGTTGCCCGGAGCGCCGACGATGACATCAGCGAAGCCATCGCCGTTCTGATCGCCGACACCGCTGGCGCTGTTGCCAAAGCGCTCATCCGCTGTCGTACCGGGGCTGAGCGTTAAGAGCATTCTGCCGTCTTTGCCGGAATAGACAAACGCCTTGTTCGCGCCCGGTGCGCCCGCGATTACGTCCGGGATGCCGTCCGCGTTGACATCGCCCGCGCCTTCCAGCCCAAAACCCAGGCTCTCGGTTGCTGTCTTGCCCGTCTGCGTCCATAGCAGCTTGCCGCTCTTCCCCGAAAAGACATAGACGCGTCCCGGCCCGGCAGTCCCCCCGTTTGCGCCGTAAGTCGGAGCTGAAGTCACGATGTCTTTGACC
>JBDTUW010000212.1:0-6961 GCA_040007555.1 Acidobacteriota bacterium
CAGTCAAATTACGGACTGTGAAGTCGTTCTCCTGGTTCGGCGCAAGCTTGTGCCGCTGCCGCAATAACTCAGTGATCTGCTCCTGCGCGGTATAGGTCGCCGATGGCGAGATCGCGGAGACATGCGCAAACTGGATCCATGTGATCGCAAGCAGCTTTTTCTGAACGGTGGAAAAGGGCGCCATCGCTATATCATCCTGATCGCGACCCTGTCCGTCCTGTCCTCTCCTTGCCATGACGCCAATCACGCGGAACGGCAGTTCACGGACGCGGACCGTCTGGCCGACCGGATCCGTACCCGCGAAAAGATTGTCAGCAACAGTCTGCCCGATGACCAGAACTCGGGCCGCGGTTCGAACATCCGCATCGGAAAAGAACTCCCCCGTCTGTACCAGCCATTTTCGAATCTGCGGGAACTGCTCGTTGACGCCCTGAACCGAAGTGTTCCAGTTCTGGTTTCCAAACACCATCTGAGATCGCGCATTGACGGTCGGACTTGCCATCGCGACACTCGGAATCTCTCGACGAATCGCGTCGATGTCTTCAACCGTCAGCGTGTTGCTATTGGAGGCACCAGTTCCGCTGCGCACGCCTCCGACATTCTGAGAACCGGCGCCTACAAAGAGGAGATTCGTGCCGACACTGGCGATCTGCTCCTGGACGGAGGCCTGAGCGCCCTGTCCGATGCTGACCATCGCAATTACTGCCGCGACGCCGATGATGATTCCCAGCATAGTCAACGCCGACCGCATCTTGTTCCGAGCCAAAGCGCGAAACGCGATGCGAAAAATCATGAAGATGCTCATCTTGCTAATTCTCCCGAGTACTTTCCCGATACTCTTCTAAATCCGTTCCGGAGACTACTCGTCGTCATCGTCGTCGGTCAGTTCAGGCAGCAGTTTTATCTCTTCAGCAGCATCGCGCGTTTCCGCCACCAACTCATCGCGGCTGATCCTGCCATCCTTGAAAACAACCACGCGTTTGGCGTATTGAGCGATGTCCAGTTCGTGCGTGACCAGGACGAGGGTAATTCCCTGCTGACGGTTGAGGCGCTGAAAAATCTCCATAACCTCGACCGCTGTTCGCGAATCGAGGTTGCCGGTTGGTTCATCCGCGAGAATGAGCGCCGGTCGGTTGACGAGCGCCCGGGCTACCGCGACCCTCTGTTGTTGTCCGCCCGAGAGTTGATTGGGGTGATTGTGCTCCCGTCCGGCAAGGCCCACCGAGACCAGCGCTTCGGTTGCGCGACGGTGACGCTCGTCAGCCTTCAGACCGGAGTAAAGCATCGGCAGTTCGACGTTCTCCATGGCTGATGTTCGCGAGAGAAGATTGAATCCCTGGAACACAAATCCAATCTTGCGGTTGCGTATATCTGCGCGCTCATCTTTGCTGAGCTGCGAAACGTCCTGTCCATCGAGCACGTAACTGCCGCGTGTCGGGCGATCCAGGCATCCGATCAGGTTCATCGTCGTCGATTTGCCAGAGCCCGAAGCACCCATGATCGCAACAAACTCGCCTTCCCTGATCGTCAGTGTAATGCCGCGCAGTGCGTGGACCTCGATATCACCCATCGAGTAAATCTTGTGTATGTGGTCCAGCTGAATCACGGGGCGGGCCGTTGCCTGCAACTCTGCCGTCTCCCTTGACTCAACCGTTCCGGTCTCAACTGCCGACGCCACCTGGGGACCTTCCTTTCCGGGACCTCAAAAAAATGACAAGCGCCGTAGCTTTGAGGCTTCAGCGGCGCTTGTCACCTGACTCGCATTCCAACCCTGACTAACGTCTGACGCCGCCGCCGGCAGGACCACCACCAGGTCGCCCACCGCCAAAACCGCCTTGCGGGCCACCGAAACCGGGCGCACGCTGACCGCTCTGAGTTCTGTTCTCACCAGTGACGTTCTGACCGACGATGACCACGTCACCCTCCTTGAGGTCGCCCTCAACGAGCTCGGTTGCAGTGCCGTCCGTGATGCCTACCTTGACGCGTCGAGGCTGTGGTTTGTTGTCGGGTCCAAGCAGCCAGATGACCCGGCGCTGACCTTCAGCAAGGGCCGTCCCAACCGGCGAAATTCCCCGGCTTCCAGGCGACGATTCCGGGCGCGCTTCCCCACCAGCGCCAGCAGCGCCGGCACCGCCACCGCGCTGTCCACGACGACCACCGCCACCCTCGGCAGCAGGAGAAGCTTGAGCTTGCGGCGTCGCCGCGGGTTTCTCGGCAGCGGGAGATCCGGCAGCTGCCGGCGAGGCATCAGCCTTCGCTGCATCGCCGCGACCCTCCCGATTTCCGCCCCGGAACAAATCTCTAATCTGCTCCTGAGTCATGCCATTTGGGCGGAATCGGAACGCCGAATTGGGTATCTTGAGCGCGTTACTGCGTTCCGCAATGGTCATAGTCAGATTTGCCGTCATCCCGGGTTTGAGCTTCAAATTGGGATTCCTAACGTCGATGACCACGTTGTAAGTAACCACATTCTGAACGTTCTGTGGATTCAGGCGTATCTGTTGGATCTTGCCAACGAACTGTTCACCACTGAATGCGTCCACGGTGAAGTTGACCCGGTTCTCCTGATCGATAACGCCGATATCAGCCTGATCGATGTTGGCAATAACCTGCATTTGGGTCAGGTCATTGGCAATCGTAAAGAGCGTCGGCGCCGAGAGACTTGCCGCGACCGTCTGACCAACGTCGACATTGCGTGAGACTACCACGCCGTCGATCGGCGATTTGATCGTCGCGTGACTAAGGTTGACCTCAGCCAATTGCACCGATGCGCTCGCCTGCTGGACCTGTGCCTGTGCCTGCCTCACCTGAGCTTCAGCCTGAACGATGCCGGAACTTGCGGAGGACTGCTCACTGAGGCGGGCCTGGTCCGCCTGCGCCGCTGCCTGATTAAATCTCGCCTCGGCCGCTCGGAACGTTGTCCGCGACGTTTCGAGGTCCCGTTCCGGCACGATCCCGCTTGCGGCAAGCGATTCCTGACGAGTAAGTTGGTTCCGCGCATCATCCCGCTGGGCCCTCAGCGCCGCGAGGTTCGCGTTAGCGCTGGAAACGCCTGCACGTTGGTTCTCGACCACCGACCTTGCAGCCACTACACGCGCTTGCGCATCCGTGACATTGGCTCGGGCAGATTCGAGGTTCGCTCTCGCTGATGCGACTTGCGACTGCAGTATCGCGGGATCGAGCTGTGCAACTACCTGACCCTTACGCACATTGGAATTGAAATCAGCGAAAAGTGCCGAAATCGTCCCCGAGACCTGGCTGCCGACCTGAACCGTGGTGACGGCCTGCAGCGTCCCGGTTGCGGCCACAGTGTTACGGATGGTCCCGCGCTCGATCTTTGCTGTCAGAAACTCGTCAGCCGCCGCCTGACGACCCCAGAAAAAGTATCCCGCAGCGGCACCAACAATCACGATCCCAGCAACACTCGCAATCAGCTTCTTTGTGTTAAATTTTAGTTTCATTCGCCCTTTTGTCTCCTCCTGTGGGCCCCAAGGCCACCACCATTCCCAGCACTCATAAGATGCCCTGTGCCATCCTTGGGTGTCCGCGGGGATGTCCGCGGGGATGTCCGTGGGGATGTCCGCTGGCATCGCCAGTCATGGAGAAAGACGGGCGATGCACAAATTTCGTTTCAATTATCCCGTATCCGCCAAATTCAGAGTGCTTTGAGCAACTCCTTCAGTAGGATCCAAACCTCCTCGTGCCTCCCAGTTCGGCTCAGTCGCTGTCCGGGGCTCTCACCCCCACAATGAATCCATTCCCAGCGCATTCACCCGCGCATCCATAAGTTACGAGCCCAATATTCTTGCCCGCAACCTTCATCAAACCCTTACTCCTGGGGACGGGCGCTGGCATGCAAGCAGCTCCCGTGGGGCGCCGCAACTGCGTGATGCTCAAGCTGTACCAGCGTGGAGTCCTCACAATAAATCGAATCGCGCGTCGAATCCAGACGCAAAGCGTCCAGAACCCCGAAACTTCGCTTCGCCTTTTGCCTCACCGACGCCCTCACGGAGCCTCTTCCCGCAGATTCGTTGATCTCCCGTAACCTTGTGCGGGCTTGAACGTTGACAAGGCAACCCGCCAAATGCAGACTTGTCGCGCCAGACTCGCCCGGCTTCGGGACCAAATGAGCGGGAAAGCGGGCTCTGCGAGTTATCTAGAAGTCTGTAATGGCCGGAGTTTCTCCAGACCGGGTGTGCTCACGGAACTGGGGAGGCCTTCGAAAGCGAACGATGAAAGTAACAAAGAGACCAAAGAAAAAGTTCGACCTCGATGAGTCCGAGCGACTGAGAGAGATATATACGATTGCTGCGCAACTCATCTGTGAAAAAGGATTCGACGCAACTTCGATGGATGACATCGCAGACGCCGTCGGCATGACGAAAGCTGGGATTTACCACTACATTCACGGAAAGCGCGAAATGCTTTATCAGCTCATGACCTATGGCATGCAGCGGCTGGAGCAACGGGTGATTGCTCCGGCGCGCGAGATCGCAGATCCAGAGGAGCGTCTGCGGGCAATCATCAGCAGCCACGCATTGCTGATCACAGAGGGAAGCAACAGCAAGGGCAATAACCCGATCACGATCGTCACTGATGAGGTGGCTGGACTTGCCCCGGCTCATCGTCGCGCGATCGAAAAGCGCAAACGGGTCTATTTGGATCTGGTGCGCGACACACTAAAGGACCTCCGGGAGAAGGGTAAGCTGGCCGATGTCGATCTCACGGTTGCGGCATTCAGCCTGCTTGGCATCATGCTCTGGCTGTCGCGATGGTACCGGCCAAACGGGCGTCTCTCTCAGGAACAGGTCACTGGAGAGGTGACTCGAATCGCTCTCGGCGGGTTGCTTGGACGACCGCAGGGATCAGCCGTCAGGAGGTAGGGCTCAGAGTTTAACGCAAGACACGGAGGAGCAGAGACGCAGAAACAGAGTACCCTCTCTCTGCGCTCTCCCGGCCTCCGCGTCTTGTGCGTTGATTCCAGTGCCGGACGCCCGGAACCGATGAAAGGACAAACTAAATTGTGAGTTGGCAATCTGAAGTCGATGAGGTTCGACGCCGCACCGAATTGGCCAAACAGATGGGCGGGACGGCGAATGTCGAGCGGCAGCATGCGAATGGCAAACTCACTGTTCGGGAACGCATTGCGGGGCTCGTCGATCCGGATTCATTCCACGAAATTGGCGCTCTCGCCGGCAAGGCCACCTACGAGGCCGATCAAATGGTGTCCTTCATCCCCTCGAACTACGTCTGTGGCACCGGGCGAATCGAAGGTCGACGAATCGTCGTCGGCGGGGACGACTTTACCGTTCGCGGTGGCGCCGCCGACGCCCGGGTCGGCGATAAGGCCGGATACGCTGAGAGACTTTCTCGCGAACTTCATCTGCCGCTCATTCGTCTTGTCGATGGCACCGGTGGTGGTGGCAGCGTCAAGACTCTCGAGACAATGCAACGGACTTACGTACCCGCAAATCCCAACTGGGACGTTGCCGTGGCGATGCTCTCAGAAGTTCCAGTCATCGGTGCTTGCATGGGTTCAGTCGCCGGCATTGGCGCGGTGAGAGTAGTCAACTCACACTTCTCGTTGATGGTCAGGGGAAGCAGTCAACTCTTTGTTGCCGGTCCACCAGTGGTCGAGCGCGGTGTCGGAGAGAGAGTTAACAAAGAAGAGCTCGGAGGATCTCATATCCATGCCCGCGGAAGCGGCGCGGTTGATAATGAAGTTGAAAGCGAGGCAGAGGCTTTTGCCCAGATCAGAAGATTCCTCTCCTATCTCCCGTCAAGCGTCTGGCAAGTCCCACCCCGAATCGAATCGCTGGATGACCCACACCGGCGGGAGGAGGAATTGCTCTCCATCATCCCGCGTGATCGACGCCGTTCCTATAACATTCGGGCCCTTCTGACACTTGTACTCGACCGCGACTCCTTCTTCGAGATTGGCCGCCTCTACGGCCGCCCTCTCGTCACGGGCCTCGCTCGCCTGGATGGATATCCGGTTGGCTTCATGGCAGGTGATTCGCAGCAGGGAGGGGGAGGACTGGACGCTCCCGGTTGCGAGAAGATGACGCGATTTGTGGATCTTTGCGACACGTTTCATTTGCCGGTCATAAATTTCGTCGACCAGCCAGGGTTTCTGATCGGTACACGCGCGGAACGAGCTGGAACGGCGCGTTATGGCGCCCGCGCGATGGCTGTGGTCTATCAGGCTACCGTCCCGTGGGTCTCCATCATTCTGAGGCGCGTCTACGGTGTTGCCGGTGCCGCTCACGGAAATGCACAGGGTCTCAACTTGCGGTATGCCTGGCCCTCGGGGGATTGGGGGTCTTTGCCAATCGAGGGTGGGGTGATGGCGGCGTATCGACGTGAGATCGAGGCCGCACCAGACCCGGACCTGCGCAGGCGCGAGATCGAGGAGATGCTCAACGAACTTCGCTCGCCCTTTCGTACGGCCGAAGCGTTCGGTATCGAGGACATCATTGACCCTCGCGAAACCCGCCCACTTCTCTGCGACTGGGTCGCAACCGCGCATGAAACACTTCGCTCCCATCTCGGTCCCAAGGGACGCGGGTTTCGACCTTAAGCGGCGGAACTTTGGATTTTGGGTTTTGGATTTTAGACTTTCGGTTTCGACAGGCTGCGCTGCACGCCGGAAGGACAGCGGGCAACGCCAGCGTATTCCAATCGTTTTCAGGCTGTTCCACGACTCACCCTAAGAGCGACAGAACTCTCCGAAATGACGGAAGATTTCGAGCGTCGGCTATCATCCAGCCGAATCGGCCTGGCCTGGTGTTTGGCTCGCGCCAGAGTGGATTACTGCTAAATCAAAACGGAGTCTTTTTGCATGAATGAATCCGAGGGCATTCTTTCGGGACTACGCGTCATCGACTGCGGCACCTACATCGCCGGCCCCGCGGCCGCGACGATCCTTTCCGATTTTGGGGCTGAGGTCATCAAGATCGAG
>JBDTUW010000213.1:0-6922 GCA_040007555.1 Acidobacteriota bacterium
CGGAGCATTCGTGCTGCTTGAGGTCGCGCGTCAATACCTGAAGACGGCCGACGTCGGCACCCGCGAGAAGTTTCGGTTTCTGCATGTCTCCACCGATGAGGTCTACGGCTCCCTCGGTGCGACGGGTCTTTTCTCGGAGACGGCGCCCTATGCACCGAACTCTCCCTACGCCGCATCCAAGGCAAGCGCTGATCATCTTGTTCGGGCCTACCACGAGACGTACCAGCTGCCAGCACTGATCACAAATTGCTCGAACAACTACGGCCCATATCAGTTTCCGGAGAAATTGATCCCGCTCATGATCCTCAATGCGATTGAAGGAAAACGATTGCCGATCTATGGAGATGGCGGCAACGTTCGCGACTGGCTTTTTGTTGATGACCACTGTGCCGGGATCGAGCTGGCGTTGAGACGAGGACGTCCTGGGAGCAAATACAATATCGGCGGCGGCAACGAACGAACCAACCTGCAGATCGTCGATGTTATCTGCCAGACTCTCGAGAGACTTCTTCCGGCAGGCGAGAATACGGCGCTTGCCAAACAGTCACTCAAGTCGTATGGCGAGCTCAAGCTCTTTGTTGAGGACCGGCCCGGGCACGACCGCAGATATGCAATCGATGCCGACAGAATCCGGACTGAGTTGGGCTGGCAACCGGCATACGACTTCGAAAGCGGACTGGAAAAGACAGTGAGGTGGTATGTCGAGAATCGAGAATGGTGCTCAACCGTGGTGGCGGACAAGTACGACCGTCAGAGGCTGGGACTGTCAGTTGATTAGGCATCGCCGGATAACAACCTCACCCAACGGCGCGAGCAGCCTCAGATAAGGGTCACGGGGTTACCGCAGCGCGGTTTCCGGTGAAAGGAACCTGGAAGGTCGATGAAGGGAATCATACTTGCCGGTGGATCCGGAACGCGGCTGTATCCGATTACGCTTGCCGTCAGCAAACAACTGCTGCCCGTATACGACAAGCCGATGATCTACTATCCACTCTCGACCCTGATGCTGGCTGGCATGCGCGAGATTCTGATCATTACCACGCCGGAGGATCAGCCACAGTTTCAGCGACTGCTCGGCGATGGCTCGCAGCTTGGTCTCCGAATCGAGTACGCGGCCCAGCCTCGCCCGGAGGGACTCGCACAGGCGTTCATCATCGGCAGTGAGTTTGTTGGTGACGAGCGTGTTGCTCTTGTTCTTGGGGACAACATTTTTCACGGGCATGGTCTCTCAGACGATTTAAGGCGAGCGGCAATGCGAACCAAAGGCGCGACTATCTTTGCTTACCAGGTCCGCGACCCTGAGCGATATGGCGTCGTCGAGTTCGACTCGGACGGTCGCGCAATCAGCCTCGAAGAGAAGCCAACGGCTCCACGATCCAGTTGGGCTGTCACCGGACTGTACTTCTATGACAATCAAGTAATCGAGATCGCACGCAATCTCAAGCCGTCCCCGCGCGGCGAACTTGAGATCACGGATGTCAATCGTGCCTATCTCGAGCGCGCCGCGCTGCAAGTGGAACGCTTTGGTCGGGGAATCGCCTGGCTGGATACGGGGACACATGAGTCGCTTCAACAGGCATCGAGCTTTATCCAGGCACTGCAGGATCGACAGGGCCTGACTGTGGCATGCCTCGAGGAAATCGCCTATAAGATGCGATACATCACGGCCGCCGAGGTCCGTCTGATTGCCAACACGATGAGAAACAACGAATACGGCCGGTATCTCATCGATATGCTGGAGCACCAGGACTGACGTCATGAAGCTTGTCGAGACGGAACTTAGGGGCGTCATCGCTGTCGAACCGCGGGTCTTTCGCGATGACCGAGGCTTCTTTCTCGAGTCCTATCATGAGGAGAAGTTCGCCGCGGGCGGTATCGATGTGCGCTTCGTCCAGGATAATCACTCACGCTCCGCGCTTGGAACTCTGCGGGGGTTGCATCTGCAGCGAATGAAGACTCAGGGCAAGCTAGTTCGCGTCGTGTTCGGCGAGGTATTCGATGTTGCCGTTGACGTTCGAGTCGGTTCACCGAACTTCGGACGCTGGGTTGGGGTAACCCTCTCGTCGGAAAACTTCAGGCAGCTCTACATTCCGCCGGGATTTGCGCATGGCTTCTGCGTGATGAGCGAAATCGCCGAGGTAGAGTACAAGTGTACGGCTTTCTACGAGCCTGCAGACGAGTTGACCCTCAAGTGGAATGATCCTGAGATTAACATCAACTGGCCGGTCGCATCTCCCTTGCTGTCGGCGAAGGATCAAAGCGGGAAGAGCCTTGCCGAAGCCATCGAACTGCTGCCGAGATATGCCGGCACCGATGCGGGAGTGTGACGCAGCGCAGGAAGCCGGGGACATGCAGGGACAACAGCGACAGTAACGAGGGACGCGCGACACCATGGAATGCACTGGCCAGGATTTTTGCACCGTCGCTGAAGTGACTGCCGTTCCTGCAATCCCCGCTGCCCCTGTTGTCGCTGCAGTCCCTGCTGTCCCTGCTGTCGCTGCAGTCCCTGCTGTCGCTGCTGTTCCTGCTGTCCCTGCTGTCGCTGCCGTCGCTGCAGTCCCTGCAGTCCCTGCTGTCGCTGCAGTCCCTGCTGTCGCTGCTGTCGCTGCTGTCCCTGCTGTCGCTGCTGTCCCTGCTGTCGCCGCTGTGGCTGCTATCCCTGCCCTTGACTCGCCCGACCGGGAGGTTCGATGAAGGTCCTAGTCGCTGGCGCTCGAGGCCAATTGGGAAGGTCTCTACAGGCAGCGTTCTCCTCTCACGAAATCTCCTCCCTTGATCATGCAACGCTCGACATTACTAGCCTCGATGCGGTGCGCCACGCCTGTGCGGCATTTCATCCGGAGATCGTCATCAACGCGGCCGCCTGCAACAACGTTGACCGTGCCGAAACAGACGCAACTGCCGCCTATCTGGTGAATGCGCTCGGCCCGCGAAACCTCGCCATCGCCGCCGCCGAAAGTGGCGCGGCTGTGCTCCACGTCTCCACGGACTACGTCTTCGATGGAACGAACGCGGAGCCCTACCACGAATACGATCAACCAAATCCGCTGTCTGTCTACGGTCGCAGCAAGCTTGCTGGTGAGGAGGCGGCGGCGGCAGCGAACCCGCGCTGTTACATTGTCCGGACGGCCCTGCTTTACCACGAGGAAGGCACCAACTTCCCGACGCGAATGCTCGAGCAGCGCGAGAAGCCGATGGTCCGCGTCGTCAACGATCAATTCGGCTCACCGACCTATGCTCCACATCTTGCTGAGGCAATTGGCAAGCTGATCACCAGCGACGCATACGGCATTTATCATTTTGCGGGAAGCGGTGGGGCGAGCATGTTCGAATGGACCCGAGAGCTTTACCGGCTCTTTCGTATCGAGACACCAATTGTTCCGGTGACAGCTGCTGAGTTTCCACGACCCGCCGTGAGACCCGCGCATTCGATACTGACCACGATTCAGGACCCTCGAATCGTACTTCCGCCCTGGCAGGAAGGCCTCGCTGAATTCGCTCGCAAACGGTGAACGTGAGCAGAGAAACGGTAGGGAGGAAGTCACTGCAGATCATCCTTGGCTGGGACGCCGGCAGCATGCTGATCACGTACCGGTGAACCGTGGCGCCCGTCGCTCTCTGAATGCTGTCAGTGCCTCCGCCAGATCGTGGGATTGAAAGAAAGCCGCGTTCCAAACCGCAACATAGCGCAAACCATCGGCAAGGGACTTGTCCTGGCAATAGTTCATGACCTGCTTGATCCCCTGAACTACCAGGGGCGGATTACCCGCAATTTCGCGCGCCATCGCCCTGGCTGCCTCGAGCAGCATGGGGCTTGTCTCATACGTCTCATTCACCAGTCCCATTCTCAGCGCCGTTTGGGCATCGATATCCTTACCAGTGAAGGCAAGCTCCCGGGTCCGACCCTCACCGATGATTCGCGGCAATCTCTGTAGGCTCCCGATATCAGCGACAATGGCTACCTTTACTTCACGAAGGCTGAACTTTGCATCACTCGAGCAAAGGCGAATATCACAGGCTGATGCCAGGTCAAGTCCCGCTCCAATGCACCAGCCCTGAATCGCCGCGATCACGGGTTTGCGATTATTCGCAACCCGATCACACGCCTGCTGCATGGAGCCGACCAGATCGAGAAACCGTGTGCGTTCCGCAGCGAGGTTGTGCCCGCTGATTTGGGGCCCAATCTCTCCCATCATGGCGGTCAGGTCGAGACCATAGCTGAAGTGATCACCCCCCCCGCGGATGACCACCACGCGCACATCGTCATCCGTATCGATGGCCTCGAAGAGCTGTGGCATCTCGCGCCAGAAGTCGGGTCCCATCGCGTTGCCCCTGCCCGGTCCCGTCAGGACAACCTCGGCAACCCCGTCACTTTGCTCAAGACGTATTGACTTGTAGTCGGCACTCACCCGAAGGCCCTCCTCAGCACTACTGCTGCTGCTGTTGTTGCTGTTGTTGTCGCCGCACCTCGTCCTCATCTTCCGCTGGCTCGGGTGGTACCCAGGTGACCCCGGGTGGCATATCAACGTCGTGACGCGGGGCATGACTTGGCGAGACCACGACCGCGACGCTCAGTTCGCTTGCCGCAGTCCCCTTGAAGACGCCGCGCGTCGGGGGCACATCAGAGTAATCGCGGCCCGCAGCAGTTATCACGTGACGCATCTCGACAACAAGATTGTTGGTCGGGTCGAACCCGATCCAACCGAGTTGCGGCAGCCAGGCCTCGATCCATGCGTGAGAAGCGCCGACCTCCGAGCGATCCCGATTCTTCTCCCCCTGGTACAGATAACCACTGACATAGCGCGCTGGAATTCCGAGAGGCCTGACGAGCGCAAGCATAATGTGCGCAAAGTCCTGGCAAACTCCCCTTCTCGCTCGGAGCGCGTCATCGATGGGTGAATCTACCTGCGTGCTTTGTGGAGTGTACTGAAAGGCGTGAAAAATCTCGGCGTTGATCCGGAGCAGCAGGGAAAGTGGGTCGACAGTCCGATCAAGCGCCAACTCTTTCGCAAAATCATCCAGCATCGCCGTTCGATCGACGAAGACGCTGGGTTTGAGATACTCCCAGTTTTCGCCGTTCCGCGCTGCGCTATCCAGCGCATTCCAGGCGTCGGGACCGAGCGCCTCCGGAATTGCGACCGAGGGCGAGACCTCAACTGTGGCTTCCGCCGTGATCCTCAGTTGAGTGTGCCGTGCCGGAATGTCGAAATGATGAACGACATTGCCGAGGTGATCGCGATAGGCGTAAACGCGCGCTCGCGGGCTGGTCGACAACTCAAACTGCACACAGCGCTGGCCCAACTCGCTGCGCGGCTGCATATGCACCACCATCGTGCTTTCGCTGATGGGCGCATTGTAAAGGAAGCGCGTCAGATGGCGGACGGAATAGAACATAGTACTCATGAAGCCAGCGCACTCTCGACCGGATAGGCGATGTAAACCTGTTGTGTTGCGGAGTGAATCAACGCGCATTGCCGCTGAATATTGTCCAGATACTCATGAAGGTTGTCGGCGACGATCTCGTCGACAAGACTGTAATCAAGCGTCGCCAGCAGCCTCCCAGCGAGTCGTTCAGGACGACCCGGCTTGCCCGTACCAACGATCTTTGCGATCGTCTCGAGCGCGCGGCAAATGACATCAGCCGCAAACCGCACCGAACGGGGAAACTCTGCATTGAGGAGCAAAAACTCGAGAATCCTTTCCGGGCGAAAATCGGCAGTGTAGAACTGGCAATACGCCTCGAAGGCCGAGCACGACTTGAGCAGACTCACCCAGCGCAGGAAGTCGTAACCACTTCCGACTGGGTCGTCCGCTTCGTCACTCTCGCTGAAGTTCACATCGAGCAGCAGTGCGGTCAACTTCGCCCTTTCGAGAAAGCGCCCAAGCTGGATAAAGTGCCAGCCATCAGAGTGGCTCAAAGTCGAGTCCGTGATCCCGTGAAAGAGATGAGCCCCCTCCTTGACCGCCCGAAAAAACTCGTCCGGCTGTGAGTTCCAGATATGATTGATATCGACGCGTTTGACCTGCAGGTAGAGCCTGTTTATCTGCTCCCACATCTCGGAGCTGATCTCCTCGCGGACCTGCCGTGCATTCTCCCTTGCCTCCGTTACGTGAGAAACCAGCGCATCATGCTTCGCGGCAAAAGTGAGATGCTGCGTCACCTGATAGGGACGAAGTGGCATATCCTCAGGCAGCGGCACGCTCAAGCAAGCCAATAGCCTCCGCCAGTGCCTGCCGGCCGCTTCCGGCGACAGTTCAAGCGTCAGATTGAGATTGAGGTCTATCAAGCGCGCCTCGTGCTCCGCACGCTCGAGGTAGCGGCTCATCCAATACAAACTGTCTGCCACTCGCGAAAGCATCGCGCGCCCCTTTCGACGGCAAAAACAAGATTGATCACTCGGCTAACACCCATGTGTCTTTGCTGCCCCCACCCTGCGACGAATTGACCACCAACGACCCACGCTTGAGCGCCACCCGAGTCAGTCCTCCCGGTACGATCGTGATGTCCTCGCCATGAAGAATGTAAGGTCTTAGATCAACATGACGCGGCTCAACTTGGCCGTCGATAAAGCAGGGTGCGCGTGACAGCGCCAGCGTCGGCTGGGCGATGTAGTTTCGCGGATCGGCCTCGATCCGGCGGCGAAATTCATCCCGATCGGCTGCCGTACTGTGCGGCCCGATGAGCATTCCATACCCACCGGATTCGCCGACCGCCTTAACCACGAGCTTGTCCAGATGAGCCAGAACGTGGCTCCGCTGCGCATCATTGCACAGAAGAAAGGTTTCGACGTTCTGTAGAATTGGGTCTTCCCCCAGATAGTAGCGGATCACCGCCGGGACATATGCATAGAGCGCCTTGTCATCGGCGACACCAGTCCCGATCGCATTCGCGAGAGCGACGTTGCCTGCGCGATAGGCATTG
>JBDTUW010000214.1:0-6922 GCA_040007555.1 Acidobacteriota bacterium
TGACGACCGTTCCCCGCTCGACGGTCGGCGCAGCCGGCTTGAGGTTCCTCAGACCCAGTGTCACCAGCGGAATTGCAAGCAAACCAAGTCCGATATAGAGGAAGCGCCGCAGTTTTTTCTTTCGCGCAATGCCTTGACGCGGGATATCCATTTCACTCTCCGATTCAGTCTCCGATGCTATGTCCGAACCCATTTGGGCACAGATCTCCTGCCAACTTGCGTGCCAACGCTCCCAGCGCCATTAAGTTGTGATAGCGCGAGGGTTAGGAGCTGCGCCGGATGGTCGTCAGGGCCTGTGAATGTCCGCTTGTGGGATGGTTTTTTCCCGATATCGGGAAGAGGCAGCAGCCAGTTGTGAAGGGATTAACGCAGAGGCGGGGAGACACCGGGGACGCCGCATGCAGTAACATTCCTCGGCGCCTCCCGTTTCTCCCCGGGTCTGCGGTATCACCTCCACAACTGGATTGCCTAGATATCGAGGTTTTTTACATCCAGCGCGTTATCTTCGATGAACTTTCTTCGTGGCTCAACCTGATCGCCCATGAGCACGGTAAATATCTGATCGGTTTCCACCACATCGTCGATGCGAACCTGAAGCAGCGTTCGTTTCTCGGGGTTCATCGTCGTATCCCAGAGTTGTTCCGGGTTCATTTCTCCAAGGCCCTTGTATCTCTGGATGTGCAAATCCTTCTTTGCCGCGGTCAGAATGTGATCGAGCACCTCTTCCCGTGTCTCAACCGTCAGCTCAACTCCGTTTTGCGTAATGATAAACGGCGGGATGTGAAGCGATGAGAGCGTCTTGTAGAGCTCGACTGCTCGCTGGAACTCCACATGCGTTGCCAGTTCCCAGTCGATCAATACACGCGCCCCAACGCTCGACGGACTGACTTCGATCTCGGACAGGCCGTGTTCCTCATCGGACGTCAAACCTGTCTCCAGACCGGCAGCGGCCAAAGCCTTGTCGATCTCACCGAGCAATTGCTCCTCGGCGAAAATGTCGTGCAGCTTCCGTCCCGGCTTTTGCAGTAAGCCGTCTCGACCGGTCAGACACTCAAGCAAGATATCCAGAATGCGCCGATCATGGAGCCGGCGCTCCAGCTTGCCGAAATACCCATTAAACTCAACCAGTTTCTCGAGCAGCGTCGTCAGATCCCGGCCCTCGAATGTCTCACCCGTAGCCGGAATCGAGACCTTCACATCCTCGGTTGCCTTCTTCATCAGAAAACGATTCATCTCGCGCTCGTCTTTGATGTAGCGCTCGGTCTTCCCCTTTTTTACCTTGTAGAGCGGGGGTTGAGCGATATAGATGTATCCGACCGTCTCGCCATCGGCATTTGTATGCTCGAGCAGCTGCGGCATCTGGCGATAGAAAAACGTCAGCAACAAGGTGCGGATGTGACTCCCATCAACATCTGCATCGGTCATCAGGATGACTTTGTGATAGCGAAGCTTGTTGATGTCAAAGTCCTGCTTGCCGATTCCCGTTCCGAGCGCCGTGATCAGCGCCTTGATCTCGCTGTGACCGAGCATCTTATCGAATCTGGCCTTCTCGACGTTGAGTATCTTTCCCTTCAACGGGAGAATTGCCTGCGTGCGACGATCACGGCCCTGCTTCGCCGAGCCACCTGCCGAGTCGCCCTCGACGATATAGATCTCGCAAAGCGAAGGGTCCTTCTCCGAGCAGTCCGCCAGTTTCCCGGGCAACGCGTTTGAATTGAGCGCACCTTTGCGGACGATCTCACGCGCCTTGCGCGCTGCTTCGCGTGCACGTGCAGCCTCGACTGCCTTGCCGACGATCTGCTTGGCAACGGGCGGGTGCTGCTCAAAGTACTCGCCGATCTTCTCGTTGAGAAACGACTGAACGGGTCCCTGGACGTCGGAATTGAGCTTTCCTTTGGTCTGTCCTTCAAATTGCGGCTGCGGCAACTTGACTGCGATCACCGCCACGAGGCCCTCACGCACATCGTCGCCGCTCAACTGTCCTTTGAAATCCTTGATCAGTCCTGATGACTGCGCATAACTGTTGATCGTTCGAGTTAAGGCTGCGCGGAACCCCGAGAGGTGCGTGCCGCCGTCGACGGTGTTGATGTTGTTGGCGAAGGCGAAGACCTTCTCATCGTAAGCGTCGTTATACTGGAGCGCGACCTCGATCGTCAGATTGTCCTCACCCGGCGCTTTCTCGAAGTAAAGCGGCTTCGGATGAAGCACATTCTTGTTCTTGTTCAGATGTTTGACGAACTCGGCGATGCCACCTTCGTAGATGAATTCGTGCTGCTTCTCTGTCTCGGATCGCTCATCCGTGATCGTGATCCGGACGCCCTTATTGAGGAAGGCCTTCTCTCGCAGCCTTTCGGAGAGCTTTTCGAAACTGAATTCAGTAACCGTGAAAATCTCAGAGTCGGGCTTGAAGGTGATCTTGGTGCCGTGCTTTTTTGACGTCCCAGTCGCCTTCAGCTCCGTGGCCTTGATCCCCTTTTGATACTCCTGCTCGTAGACGCCGCCGTCGCGGCGAATCTCCATGCGCAGCGACTCCGATAGAAAGTTGACGACTGAAGCTCCAACCCCGTGAAGTCCACCGGACACTTTGTAGGCGTTCGTATCGAACTTGCCTCCGGCGTGAAGAATGGTCATGACGACCTCGGCAGCCGGTCGCTTCTCGGTTGAGTGAATGTCTACGGGAATGCCACGCCCGTTGTCTTCAACGGTCACGGAATCGTCAAGATGGATGGTGACGTCAACACGGTCACAGAAACCCGCCAATGCCTCGTCGATCGAGTTGTCGACGATTTCGTAGACCAGGTGGTGAAGGCCAATCTCGCCGGTCGAGCCGATATACATCGCAGGACGTTTGCGCACGGCGTCTCGTCCCTCGAGCACCGTGATTGAGTCCGCCTGATAGCGATCTCCACGCGCCTTCTTCTGCTGGTCCGTTTCGCCCTTGGGTGTGTCTTTCATTAACTTCTCTTTAGCCATCAGTTCGAGATCCACTCTCCTTAGAAAGGTGCCTGGTAATGCAGATCATCCGGAGGTACGGGCTCGGCCGTTTCGGTCCTGCTTCCTCCACGAGACATCAAAGCAAGGGGGGCGAGCGGGTCGCGCCGGTCGCTCGGACCCGCTTGACCGGCGACGACCAGCCGAACTGCGGCCTGATCGCAATAGCGGTCGGCGAGAGTTCGTTTTGAAGTTGAAACAATCGTCTGAGACTTGTCGCCGAGGTATTCGAGCAGAATCTCAATCCGCGTCCGGTCCAGTTCGGCATCGATGTCATCGATCAGGAATACCGGGAATTCATCGTAAACATCATAATACACCAGCATTTGCGCTAGATCAAGCACCACCAGAGCGCTCCTCTGCTGCCCCGAACTCCCAAACCGTGCCACCTCGTACCCATCACTCCATATCTCGAACTCGTCCCGATGCGGGCCCACCAGCGCATACCCCGCCCCAATCTCATTCCTCAACCGGAATCCTAAACGCTCTCTTAGAAGATCCTCATAACGGTCGAGATTCCCTTTATCCTCGAGCGACGAGCGGTACCGAATGGCCATTTCCTCGTGTTTGAACAGTTGCGGCAGAAGCTTGCTACGCAGTCTGTCCACATAGCTCACCCGCGCCGTGTGAATCTCCGTCCCCAATGTCGCCAGCTGGTCATTCCAGACTTCGATCATCCGGATGAACGGTCCGGGATCGTCTGCCTCCGACGCATCCCGCAGCAGCTTGTTCTTCTGCTTCAACACACGATTGTATTCTGAGAGCGTGCCAAGAAATGACGGCTGTGTACTGACGATGCCACGGTCCAGAAAACGCCGGCGTGCCTCAGGCCCGCCTCGAATAATCTCCATCTCGTCGGCGGTAAAGGCTATCGCATCAAGCGAGCCAAGATATCGGACGACTGACTCGCGTTTCCCTCCCACAAAAGTCTGCCGCGAGCTTTCGACGATCAGCAGTTGCAGGTCCCTCGTCAGATTTCCCCGCGCAACCGTGCCGCGAAGCAAACCTTCATCCGCTCCGTGCCGGATCATCTCCCGGGGATGAACAGTCCGAAATGACCTCGTCGTCGCCAGAAGGTAAACAGCCTCGAGCCAGTTGCTCTTTCCCTGCGCATTATCGCCGTAGAGCACATTGAGACCAGGAGAGAAGTCGATGGCACCGCTCAAGTTGCGAAAGTCACGAGCTTCAAGACGGAGAAGATGCATTGCTTTTTTTGCTCGAATTGACTCTGGCCGGGTGCACACCCCGAGCCAACCGCTCATTACCTCGGCCGCTCCGTTCGCCTACTGATCGAGGGCGACCTTTTGCAACGGCACGTCCCAATGCGAAATGAGCAGCTCAAATCGTCGCTGCTCCTCCCGTCGAAATACCTCCTGATTCGGGTACATCTGCTTGATCAGCGCCTCCTCACCGCTCGGGTCGTGCGCTGCCGCGACGTTCTTGAAGGTGATCGTCACGCGGTAGTCCCAACGCCCATCCTCAGTCGCGTGATAACGAGGCTTGACCGCCGACACCGAGAGCATTCGCCCCAACTCAATCTGTTTCCTCAACACGGGCCAGTGATTCTTCTTAAATAGCGCGATGAATTCGTCAGCCGCACCCCAGCGTGCCTTGTAGTAGTACTCCACGACAAAAGGCTCGTCATTTGGCCGTTGAACCGCCTGCCCCCAGACCGAGCCCGGCGCCAGCAGGACCGCCGCGAGAAGTACCACGCGAATGGTTCTGATCATTGGTTTCTCTCCTTGTCATGGTGACGCTCGAGGGCAGACAGCAACTTTTCGTGGATTCCGCCGAAGCCTCCGTTGGACATAACTACAACCACATCACCTCGAGACAGTTCTGATGAGAGGCGGTCGACTATTGCTCCAGCATGAGGCATTGTTGTCGCGTGCTTACCATCCGCAGCAAGACCCGAGATTAGTTCATCGATCGAGAGCTGCTCATCAGCGGCGATCTGGGCTGCCTCGAACAGGCCGGCAATCACCACTACATCGGCGGGCGCGAAGGCCTCACGGTATTGTTCCTGGAAGATCCTCTTTCGGGCAGTCCAGGTGCGTGGTTCGTAGACGGCGATGATCCGGCGACCAGGATATCGCTGGGCAGCCGCCAGAAGCGTCTCACGAACCGCGGTCGGATGATGCGCGAAGTCGTCAACGACGACGATCTCGTCGACGATGCCCCTAACTTCCATCCGCCGTTTGACGCTCTTGAAGGTAGCAAGCGCTTCGGCGATCGCCTGTCGCGGGACACCCATTGCCTCCGCCGCTCCGATCGCTCCAAGACAGTTGCGAACGTTGAAAAGGCCAGCGAGCGGCGTGCGGAATCGGCCATACGAAATGCCTTTGGCGCGCACTTCAAACCGGGTTTCATCCGGCGCGAATTCGATCTCGCGCGCAGTCCAGTGAGCCTCGTCCCAAGCAGTCGCGAAGCTCTCAACGGGGCACCACACGCCTTGCGGCGCCACCGGATGCTCGATCACCTCTCGGACAACCGGGGAGTCCCACCCGGCAAGAAGCCGTCCCTGCGAAGGAATCATATTCACCAGCAGCCGAAATGACTTCCTGACCGCTTCAAGATCGGCGTAGATATCTGCGTGGTCGTATTCGATATTGTTCAGGATGACGAGATCGGGGAGATAGTGCAGGAACTTTGGTCCCTTGTCGAAAAAGGCTGTGTCGTATTCATCGCCTTCGATGAGGGAATGCTGTGAAGCGCCGATCTTGAAACTCGATCCGAAGTTCTCGACCACTCCGCCGACGAGAAATGTGGGATCGAAACCACCGGTCTCCATGATCCACGCGAGCAGCGAGGTGGTTGTGGTCTTGCCATGAGTTCCGGCCACCACCGTCGACTGTTTCCCGCGAATAAAGTACTCGCGCAGCACTTCCGGCATGCTCGCGTATCGCAGCCTGGAATTGAGCGTCTCTTCGATCTCGACGTTGCCTCGCGAGGTCGCGTTGCCGATGACGACGACATCAGGTGCGGGTTCCAGATTCGCCGCGCTGAAGCCCTCGCGAGTGTCGATCTCGAGCCGCTTCAATTCGTCACTCATTGGCGGATAAAAGGCCTTATCCGAGCCGGTCACGCGATGGCCCTGTGTCTTGAGCATTCCTGCCAGGGATGCCATCGCGGTTCCGCAGACGCCGATCAGGTGAAAATGTTTCGATTGCATCAAGTATCAGGCAAGTCGCGTTCGTGAGATCGAAGAGTTCGAGATGTCTTCGAGATGTCAGGGCACCGCGAGATTATAACAGAGGCGCAACTCAACCTTAGCGTCTCCGGACCTACTTCCGTGAGCCAATGTTTGAAATGGTCAGCCTGATCCGCTAGATTGGTAGCAGGGAACGCTTCAGATGAGAATTGGACGACGAGAATTCGCTGGTTTGACGCTACTGTCGATGACGGGTTTGGCTCCGTCAGCACTCGCCCAGGGACCTGCGGCCCAGGGACCTGCGGTTGGAAGCGAGCTGCGCCCACCGGAAGAGCCGGAAACGGTTACTCTGCGCGGTCGTGTCGTCTGTCTGACGGAGGAGTACGCGAAGAGCTATAAGGTGGCAGCGGACTGCGGTCATCGCGGCCACATTTACACTTTGAAGACGGCAGGAAACAGACTCTATCCGTTCCTTCCTACCGATTCGGCGGCGGCTGTGTTTACGGATGAGCGCTTTCGCGAGCGCGAGTTGAACGTGACCGCGCGGCTCTTTCCTCAAAGCTCATTTATCGAGGTGATCACGATCCAGTCGTGGCGGGATGGGAAGCTCCACGACCTCGGCTATTTCTGCGAAGTCTGCAATATCTGGACCCACAAGCCCGGGCCATGCGATTGCTGCCAGGACCCCGTGGTGTTTAAAGAGACGCTGCCAGAAAACTAGATTTTGGATTTTAGATTCTTAGTTTTCGAATCTGCGCAGAACGAGTCTAACAATTTCAA
>JBDTUW010000215.1:0-6856 GCA_040007555.1 Acidobacteriota bacterium
CAGAAACGAATAAGGCGCGGACCTCTCCGCGCCCTTGTTCGTCAAGACAGTCCCGAAACTAGAGATATTTTACGAAGACGACTTCATTTCGTCGTTCATTGTAGACGAGTTCATCAACGAGTTGGTTGGTGAGGAGAATACCAAAGCCACCAGCGCGCAATCCCTTTTCGTCGCGGACGGTGATATGCCTGAACGGATCGCCGGTCGGATTGTTGACGGCGGCATGTTCAAGTTGGGCCGGATCAAACCCCTCACCGGGATCCTTTATCCAATAAATCAGAGCGTGCTTCATGCGGATGAAAGCCACCTCGACCATCTTACTGGGATCAAGCTTTCCACCGTGTTCCATCGCGTTGTTGAGCATCTCCCGAAACGCGTAAGCGATAGCCTCGCGTGTCTGCTCCGGCACGTCTTTCTTGAGGGTCGTCAGCAGCTTCTGCAGAACTGGAACGGCTGAGAGGTCGCAAGGCACTCGAAACTGCACCCAATCCGGTTTCGCGGAAACAACCTCGATCTTGATCATAGGGCAGGCGTTGAAAACTCCAGTGATCGATGCTCTCAGCTCGGCAATCGAAAAGGGCTTGATGAGGAAGTCGCAGATCCGCCGCCGAAGCGCACCGATGACCAATTCCGGCGTATCAAATGCCGTGATCATGACGCAAGGCAGATCGGGAAAGTTCTCGCGGAGTGCGTCGAGAAATTGAACACCATCGCCGTCATCGAGGATGTAGTCGATGATGGCGAGGTCGACGGGCCCATGGGTGAGAATATCGAGCCCTTCCTGAGCGCTCTTAGCGGATAATACGATATGACCATCGCTGGAAAGCGTTGGCGCAATCAGCCGATGGACATCAGGGTCGTCGTCGACCAGGAGAATACGGCTCATCGTTTTCTCGTCCGTTCCCTCTTCCAACTGCTTGACGCTACAGGCATTGCTATTATGCATCCGAGTTGAAGGTTTAGCTAGTGAGAGGTGTCCCAAGATGAAAGACTCGAGAAGATCATTTTTGCTGGAGCCGCCTACGCGGCCAATGATGGCTGGAGTGGCTTTCCTGAGGCACTCGCGGTTCCGTCTCCGGGAGGATTATCTCGAGAAGATTCGCCGCTCGGTGGGAATGCTCGATGACAAGCAGATCTGGTCGCGGTTGAATTGGGAGTCGAACAGTATCGGAAACCTCATGCTGCATTTGGCCGGCAACCTGCGGCAATGGGTCATCTGCGGGATTGGCGGAGAGCCGGACAAACGCGAACGCTCGCTTGAGTTCTCAGCGAACGAGTCAAGAACAGGAGTCGATTTGCTGAAGCTTGTGGAGTCGACCATCGAGGAGGCGGACCTTGTCCTGGCGCGGTTAGAGGAAGAGTCTGAGGAAAGCGAGGCGGCGCTGAAGCGGATCATAGTGCCACAGGGATACTCGCAGACGGTGCTTGATGCTTTGTTTCATGTCGTCGAGCACTTTAGCTATCACACCGGACAGATCGTCATGTTGGCGAAGTGGCAGAAGGGGTCGGCGCTTGCACTTTATGATGACAAGGAGTTGGAGAACGGGTGAGCGTTTGTCAGAAAGAGGACTCACGCGAAGCCGCGAAGGCGCGAGAGACGCGAAGGGGGAATAGGGAATGGTCGCTTGCCTTCAGAAAACTGATCCCGTAGATTATTGGATATGCTCCCGTAGCTCAGTCGGATAGAGCACCTGCCTTCTAAGCAGGGGGTCGCTGGTTCGAGTCCAGCCGGGGGTATTAATATTATCAATGAGTTACAGGTAGCTCCCTACGAGCAGAACGCCCTGAAGCCACGGAAGAACGCCACCCTCTCCAATAACATCAAGATTAAGATGATTCTCTTTTGAGGATGATACTCCCATTTGAGAGTTGTAATATGGGGCCACTCCAGGGGGAGAGGGGTGCCGCGATTCCACTCGAGAACCGCGGCACGATAGTAGCTTTATTTCTTCTTCGACTTCTTCTTGCTGGATTTCTTCTTCGAACTCTTATTCTCAACTTGTGCTAAGGCCGCTCCAGCAAGCGTCTTCATCTTTTTGGAGCTTTTGGGATCGCTCAAGACCTTTGAGGCGATTTCGCCAACTCGCTTGGAAGTTTTTACGTCAGCCATAATCTCGTGAACCTCTGGGCGGGCCTCGGTGGATATTTACAGAGGAAGGGGAGCGCTCGAGGCTGAACGACGAGACAGCCCGCCAAGGATCGAATCACCGTGTTCAGCCGTATCCTTCGAGTCTCCGAGTGCTAACCCAGGAAACACCAGGAGGGGTGGATTGCAAACAAAATCCCCGTTGGGCCCGGCTGTAACTTTTTTTGAGCGGGGGTACTTCTCGGACTTGCCCATGAGCCTCGAGAAGGTGTATATCGTTGCCTTGCTTCTTGCTCTTTGTCCGGCAGACTGAAGAAATATCTTGTGAAAGGTGGTCCCCTTTATGACAAGCTTCGTCGTCTTTCTGCTGTTCGGTAGCCTTGGCGTTTTCCTTCTGGTTCAAGCCCTTCGTGGGAATAGGAGCGGAAGCGCACCCGAAGACAAGCCACCGACTTCTGACATTCACTTGCCGTGAGCATTGAGCACCTTCTCGGATATCAGCCCGAAAGCCCTCACCCTTTGGCTTGCTTCTCAACATCAAGCGCATCTTGCATCTCGATGCGCTCCTGAAGGAGCAACGGGAGTATTTTGCGCATGAAATCGGGTTTGGTTGCCATCGCGTATCAGTGAAAAGCTCACTCGAGGCGTCGACCAGCTGGTTGTAAAAGTCGTTGGCCAGATAGTGCTGCCGCTCGTCGAGCGTTGCGAAGGCTTCAGCGAGGCGCTCGCAAAGTATCGCCTATGGAATCGAATATCGCGTGGGGATCCAGTGATTGCTCCGAGTGGCATGACTTTCTATACGGGAAACCTGTTTCCAGCCTGGAAGGGGAGTCTGTTTATCGGCGGATTGACTAGCACCAACCTCGTGCGGCTGACTCTGGGCGGAGAGAAGGTGATCGGAGAGGGACGTCTCCTCACCGACCTGCAGCCGAAGCGCGAACGAATACGCGATGTTCGAGAGGGTCCCGAGGGAGCGCTGTACTTGTTGACCGACAACGTCGAAGGACGCATTTTGAAACTCGTGCAGTCGCCCCCCCATAACTAACCCGTCTGTGTTGAGCTGTTGGCGGCTCCTTTTTGCGCGCCACTGCCTATGCCCATTGCTGACTGGCACAGCGTTATTGCCGCGGACCGCGTGCTATCGGCGGACGCCACTGAAGAGCTCCGGGACGTGGGTTTCATCGTCATTCCCGGGCCGGTATCGCCTGATAGACTGTCGCAATTCGCAGAGGCTTATGATTCCGCAGTTGCGTCCGCTAGTCCGGCGGACGTAAGAATTGGCAGTTCGACCACCCGAGTCACCGACTTCGTTAATCGCGGCCCTGCGTTCGATGGGGTTTACCTATACCAACCCATCCTTGATGCGTCTCTTTCTGTTATTGGTCGGCCGTTCAGGCTAAGCACAATGCATGCCAGGACGCTGCGATCTGGCGCGAAAGGAGACGGTCTTCATGTGGACTTCCAGAGCGACGCGGATGGATGGCCGATGGTCGGTTTTATCTTCATGGTGGATGAGTTTCGAAGCGACAATGGCGCTACTCGATTCGTGCCGGGCTCACATCGATGGTCGACAGTCCCGGATGAGGTACTGGACTCTGACGTGGCCCCGCATCGGGGTCAACTTCTGGCTTGCGGTTTGGCTGGATCAATGATCATTTACAACGGGTCTGCATGGCATGGACATACCGCCAATACGTCGGATGAGCCCCGTCGCTCGCTCCAGGGCGCCTATATCAGGCGTGAGGCGCCCTCCGGGACTAACCTGGCGGCTCGCATGCGGCCCGAGACCCTCGAGCGTATCGGACCGTTTGCGAAGTATCTCTTAGCCCTCTAATCCACTCTCTAAAGCATTGGCGGGCAAGCCGGCCCGCAAAAAACAAAAGGGCGAGCAGCAGGAAGCTGCTCGCCAGGCGAAGTGAATGTACAAGTACCACCAATTCAGCAACCTGGTCCCAAAATGGGCATCGTATATGCCGCAGTTGTTGAGAGCCGAAGCTTATGCAGGTTGTGTCCTGAGGCTTCTTTAAGATGTCACGAAGAATTCGACATCTCCGCCGCTCCGAGTTGCCAGTCGACACGGTGGAGCTCGCGCGCTACTTGATTGGCAAGACCCTCGTCCATGACGTCGCAAGTGGCAGGATCAGCGGGCGCATCGTCGAGACGGAAGCCTATGTCATTGGCGATGCAAGCGGGCATGCCTATCGTGGAGAGACTAAACGCAACCGGTCATTGTTCCTCGAACGCGGCCATGCTTACATTTACTTTATCTATGGTTCGTCGCATCTGCTCAATGTTTCAAGCGAGGGCCCGGGAGTTGGGGCGGGAGTTCTGTTTCGCGCCCTTGAGCCTCTTGAGGGCATCGAGTTGATGCAAGCCCAGCGGGGAACCACTCGACTGCTGGATCTGGCGCGCGGGCCGGGTAGACTTTTCACGGCCATGTGGGTCGACGCGGGTCAGGACGGGATCGACCTTTGCACGGGCAAATCCCTATGGCTCGGCGATGCTGTTCAGGAAACCGGACCAATCGGGGTGAGCGTGAGAATTGGAATCTCGTGCGAGGTTGATCGCCCGCTGCGCTTCTATGAACGAGGTAGTAAATTTGTCAGCGGTAGTAAGCGCCTGCGCGAATGAGACGGGACGGTGTCACGCGAAGCCGCGAAGGCGCGAAGGACGCGACGATGGAGCACGCGTTGTTTTGCGCTCTGTTCGGAACCCTCCTCATTGACAGCGCAATGCGCTCAGCGGATCGACTTTAGTCGCTCGCCGCGCCGGAATCCAGCAGGCGGTCAGCGCGACAAGTAGCAGCAAGGCCGCGATCCCAGTAAATATCAGCGGATCGCTTGCACTCACCCCAAAGAGAAGACTGCTCAGCAGACGCGTCAAAGCAAACGAAGCGAACAGTCCAGCGAAGACACCGGCTAAAGCCAGGGTCATTCCCTGGCTGATGACCTGGCGCAGGACGTCCCGTGCTTGCGCCCCGAGCGCCATCCGGATGCCGATCTCGTGGGTGCGTTGGGTAACCCCATATGACATCACACCGTAGAGCCCTACGGCGCCGAGCAGGAGCGCAAGCAACGCGAACAGTCCGAATAACATTGCACTGAATCGCGGTTGCGCCACGACACTGCCGAGATGCTGCTCGAGTGTCCTGGAATCGCTCAGCAGGGCCTCGCGATCCAGTGACGATACTTCGCGTTGAACAGCGGTAGCCAAGCCTGCTGGCGCAACGCTCGTGCGAATCACCAGGTGCGACTGGCTAAAGAATGGCATTTGCGCATAGGAGAGATAGAGCTCGGGCTCTAAAGCCTCGCGCAACTCGGTTCGATGCCTCATCCTGCACAACCCCGATCACCTCGAACGATGTGACATCGGTGCGAACACCCATCGGGAGTTGTAAGCGCTTCCCGAGAGGGTCTTCATTTGTCAGATATTTCCTGACAAACGCCTGGTTGACGATGGCAACGCGTTTGGCGCTCAGATCATCTTGCCGCGCGAAGTCGCGACCGGTCAGAAGGGGAATTTTCATTGTTGAGTAATAGTCGAGGCCGACCCAGCGTATCTGCGTCGTTGGCTCGCTGCCGCGTTGCACAGATTGCCCTTCAAACTGAAAACTGCCCTGCGCTCCGTCCCCGGTCAACGGCAATGGTACGATCGAGCTCGCCGAGATGACGCCGGGTAGCGCCCGCACGCGCTCCACGACACTTTGCAAAAACGCGATCTTCTGTTCTGGCTTTTTATACGAAGTTTCCGAGAACGCGAGCTGCGCGCTCAGGACATTGTGAACGTCGAAACCCAGATTTACGCGCTGCAATTGGCGAAAAGTCTGCAAAAGCAGGGCTGCGCTGATCAGCAACACTGTTGCCAAGGCCACTTCCGAGACAACCAGCGCACCGCGCAATCGAGTCCTACCCGCGCCCGTCGCGCGCGTGCCATCCTTCAGGGCTTCGTTCAGATCAACTTTCGAAGCTTGAAGGGCAGGCGCAAGGCCGAACGCTATTCCGGTCAGCAGTGAAACTAAAAAGGTAAATCCGAGCGCCCATCGATTGAGAGCGATGTCTGAAAGCCGCGGCAGGTCGGAGGGAAGAAATCGTAGAAGCGCGTCGACTCCGAACCACGCCAGCAGCAATCCAACTGCTCCTCCGATGACTGAGAGCAGTACGCTCTCGGTCAGCAGCTGCCGAACAATCCGCATACGGCTGGCGCCAACTGCGGCACGCAGAGCGATCTCCTTAAATCGAGTCGAGGCGCTTGCGAGCAGCAAATTGGCAAGATTGGCGCAGGCTATCAGCAGGACGCAGCCAATCGCCCCAAAGACGACAAGGAGGGCATTGCGATAATCACCCGTCAGGTCTCGATGCAGGGGAATCAACATTGCCCCATTACCAGTATTGTTGTCCGCGTACTCCTTTGCCAGGCCCGCAGTCACCAAGCTCATGTCGGACTGAGCCTGTTCGAGCGAAACACCCTTCTTAAGTCGCGCGATCGCCTGAAGGGAGCGGTAGCCGCGGCGCTCCGTCTCGGGCCGCTTCCCAATTGGCGCGTCATAAAGCACCGCCGGCGTCACCCAAACCTCGACGGGGTCGGCCTGAATCGGAAATTGGAAACCCGGTTTCATCACTCCCACGATTTCAAAAGGCTTGTGGTCGAGGGTTACTACTCGACCAGGTAGGTTCGGGTCGGCGCCGAAACGCTGTCGCCAGAGAGCATCACTGATGATGGCTGCGTACTTCGCGCTCCCGCTGCCTGGCTTGTCTTCTGCCCGAACAAAAA
>JBDTUW010000216.1:0-6849 GCA_040007555.1 Acidobacteriota bacterium
GGTCCCGACGATCAGACGCGAAGTGAATTCCCGGCCTGCGATGACAAGCTTGTCCATGGTCAACAAAAAACGCCTTTCCGTATCAGCCCTGGGGAGGTGTGACCGCGCTTCACAAGGCCACAAATGTCGCCGAATATCGGTGAAACGCCTAAGCCGCCACTATAGCTGCAAGATGTGCGACAGGGCAAACGAAGAGCCTTGGCCGACAGTGGTTCAGTTTGTTTGAGGAAAGTCTCAGGGACAAGGGATCAGGGGGGGCAGGGATTAGGGATGAGGAGACTGCGTTCGTAGTCCGGCCTTTAGGCGGAATCTCGGGTACCGCAACATTCCGCCTAAAGGCGGTACTACGAACGCAGTCTCCTCATTCCTGACCCCTAACCCCTGACCCTGACCCTGACGCCTTCGACTTCGGGTCGTCTCCTCCTCAAACAGACCGAATCATACCCACCTGGCCGATGATTTGTGCTAGTTCTCTCGCGGCGTCGTACGAGCAAAGGATTGCGCCATTGCCAGGCCCTGGACGCAATGACCCTCGGTGCTGAGATATTGTCCGGCACGACGCATTTCATCCAGACCGAAGAGCCGACGAACATCACGACCACGAACGGCCGGCCCGAGTTCAATTCTCGTCGACATCGCGAAGCCCTCTGTCTCCGCACTGAGAAGGTTACCGTGTGTTGCTCGCATGCGGGCGAAGGCGCCAAAAAATGGACTCCCAATCAAATAGCCATCCTCAAAACTGACCAGCACATCGCCCGGAGTGCGGACGTGCTCGGTAAATCCATCGAAGAGTCTGCGCAGCGCATCCGGATAGCGATGTTCCCGAGTTGCCTGCCACCAGTCATCCAGACTCGCGGAGCCGTCCTGATCCATCCGACCCTCACTCTCCATCAACGAGATGACGCCATTGAGTTCCAGTGGGTCCCCACCCAGGTCCCGATATCTGAATCCCGTTCCCTGCCGCTCAATGCGCGCCTGACCCCGACGGCTGACCAGTGTCATCGCACGCCCTTCTTCGCCCGGTTGCTGATAGACAGCAAAATCGACTCCGGTCGTTGCTGCGCTTACCTCTGCAAGCTTCTTCCGGTTCTCGGGTCGCGTGAAGAGAACGGCGCTGCCTACCAGACCGTAGCGGGGCAGGATCACGGCGCCGGGCTTGGCAAGACTCTTCTCGATCGAGAAATCGCTACCTTCGATTGCCGCATTTAGTTTGACGAATCGTTGCTCGCCATAAAGGTTGCCGTGATCTGAAAGTATCTCCACCGAGAGGCCCTCGACGGATTCCGCACGCAGTGTCTCGATGCTTCTGTCGAGTGATCGCAGGAGCGATTTGAGCGGCCGCTCACCTCCAAGATGCGCCAGCGAATCGGTCGCCCCGATGTAAGCGACGAAGAGCGGTTCGTGGGATTGGCGAAAGCTACGCTGAAATGCGGCGACATCCGCTTGGGCGACGATGATTGCGCCGATCGGTTGGGCGATATATGCCAGCGAGCCTCGGAGGGCTGGTGCGTGGTAGTTGAAAAGTTGTCGAAATGTGCCCTTGATAAAGCTGCCGCCGCGCACTCGATCCTGAAAGCCGCCAACTAACCGATCGTGTTCGCGATCGTAGTAGTGATCTTCATAGCCTGGCGAGTTCTCGACACCGAGAATCTCGATCATCGAGGGGTTGGTCAGGGACGGAAAGGTGGCGACCATGCGCGCGGGCGCGTGAAATGAGCGGAATCCGCCCTCTTCGCGAAGCTCAGCGATCGTGTGATAGGGCACGCCGTCAAGGACCACGATCAGCCTTTTGGGTCGATCCCCGGCGGATAGCTGCTCGCGGTTGATGCGTGCAGACACCGGCAATACCAGACAGGTGCCCAGCAGATACAGAGGCAACCACAACTTTCTCATTCTATTCAGAAATAACAAGCTTGCTGCTTCCTCAACAAATGTGCCTGTGTCACGAGTATCGGTCGCCAGCTAGACAATTAAGCGATCGGCTCGATGACACAGGCTCAGGTTTGCGCGATTGTGTCACCTACCATAACTGCAATCCGCAAGCCATAGCCTCCGAGTCACTTAAGCCTCATTTAACACAGTGGTTTATGAGAATACGGTCATTGTTGATGACAAGGGAACCGCCGGGAGAAACCTTCACTCGTCATGAGAATCTGGCAGGTCGTCGGTGGTGATATAGCGGCGGCTCAAACCGAGGTCCTTGAGTTTCTGCTGAAGGCTCTGACGGTGCATGCCCACGCGTTCAGCAGCCCGCGTAACATTCCCTCCCGACTCCAGCAGGCATCGTTCGAGATAAGCCCGCTCGAACTCACGCCTCGCTTCCCGGAAATCCGCGAGATAGGGCACGTGGAGTGCATCGCCCTCGGATTCCACCTCGCCGGGCGTTGAGCGCACGACAGCGACGCGTCGGACGCGAATTTCCTCTGGAAGATCGCTTGGCTCCAGTTCGGTTCGCTCCGCCAGCACCGTGCTTCTCTCGATCGCATTGCGTAACTCGCGCACGTTTCCCGGCCAGTCATAGGCCACAAGCCGCGCCATCGCCTCGCCGCCGATGCGGTTGCACTTAAGCTGATACTTCTCCGTATAGATCTCGAGGAAGTGTGATGCCAGCTGCGGAATGTCCTCGCGCCGGTCGCGAAGTGGAGGCAGGTTAATCTCGACAACCCGAAGCCGATAATAGAGGTCTGAACGAAACTTCTCTGCAGCGATGGCTGAAGCCAGGTCGCGGTTGGTGGCGCTGATGACCCGGACATCGACCGGGATTGAATGTGAGCTACCGAGTCGCTCGACCTTGCGCTCCTCAAGGACGCGCAACAGCTTCGCCTGAGTCGACAGGCTCATGTCGCCAATCTCGTCGAGGAGGATGGTGCCGCCGTCGGCTAGCTCGAACTTGCCCTTGCGCTGTCCCGCAGCGCCGGTAAAAGCGCCTTTCTCGTGGCCAAAAAGCTCCGATTCGATCAGCTCGGATGGCATCGCCGCGCAGTTCATGGCGACAAATGCACCGCGGCGGCGGTGCCTGCTCTGTTCATGAATTGCTCGCGCCACCAACTCCTTGCCCGTCCCGGATTCTCCGCGGATCAGCACAGTGACGTCGGTTGCAGTCACCTTCCCGATCAAATCTCCAACCCGACGCATGGTATCGCTGGCACCCAGCAGATCACCACTGCCGCGTGCCGCCTTAAGCTCCTCGCGCAGTCGTTCATTCTCACGGCGGAGGTCGCTCGCCTCAAGGGCGTTCTTTACCACGAGTCTCAGCTCGTCGACCTCAAAGGGTTTCGCGAGGTAGTCATAGGCGCCCGCCTTGATTGCGCTGACGGCTGTCCTTTCGGACCCGTGGGCGGTAATGAGGATGACCGGAGGAGAATCAGCGCGCGAAGCCAGTTCGGTAAGGTATTCGAGGCCGCTTGCTCCCGGTAGGTTGACGTCGAGGAGCATGAGGTCAGGGCGCGAGGCCACCACCTTGCGTCGTGCTTCCTCGACGCTTCCCGCCTCGGAGATGGAATAGTTGCGAAGCGCGCGGGCCATTCCGTACCGCGCTGCCTCTTCGTCATCCACAATCAGTATCTTCGCTTCGCTCATATCTTAGAAAAGACTCAGCGGCGCGGAGGGCGTCTCCATCTCTGTGTCTCGTGTTTCTCCGCGTTTCGGCGTTAAATCATTCGTCATTCTCACTTCTTCCATCACAATATACTCCGAATCGCAGTGGACAGGCATCCTCAGGACGGCGCTAACGGGATCGTAATGTCGAATCGAGTGCCTCGTCCCTCGGCGATGGGACTCGTCACCTTGATTGAGCCATTCGCTTCGGCGAGACGGCGCGAAACAATCGCGAGACCCAGACCCGTGCCACGTTGCTTCGTTGTAAAGAATGGCTCGAACACTCGATGACGCAGCGCGTCCGGGATGCCGATTCCATCATCGATAACCGCGAGATGAAGCCGATCATCGGCGGATACATCCGCCTCGATTGTGACGGTTCCTCGTTGCGAGACCGATTGCACGGCATTGATGACAAGATTGGTGAGAATCTCCTTGAGCGCTGCTACAGTCTCGCCGTTGAGGCGAGGATCCACCTTCAGGTTTGCAATTGGCGTCGCTTCACGCTCCGCAAACTCCGCCCGGGAAAGAGAGATTACCGATTCAACTACCTCGGCGAGCGATGCTTCGCTGGCTGCGACGACACCCGGTCGCGAAAAAGTAAGCAACTGTGAGACGCTGCGGCTGAGACGATCGATCTCGCCGGTCATCAGATCCAGGTCACGCGAATACTCGCGTGTGACTGATTCGTCCTCGCGCATGACTTGCACGATCGATTTGATCGAACTCAGAGGATTCTTGATTTCATGAGCGACGGTGGTTGCCATCTGTCCCAGCGCCGTCAGCCGTTCCCCGGCTGCCAATTGTCTTTCCAGCTTCACCTTCTCCTCGAGCAACTGGCAGTTTTCTATCGCGACAGCGAGATGGCCCGAGAGTACTGAGAGCACTTCGCGTTTCTCGATGGTCAGGGCGGTACGCTCACCACCGATGAGAAGAATCCCGACAATTCGTCCTTCGCGCCACAGTGCATAGCAGGCGAGCGCATCGAGGCGAGCAATCCAGTGCGCCTCCTCGATCTGTGTCCATTGCCTTTCTTCAGCTTCGCGGCAGAGTCCGGCGACTATCTCGTCCGCACGGGCACGAGGCAACAACCGGACATCGTCGAGCTCCAGAGACTCGGCAATTTGTGTCTCGGCGAAGCGAAGAAAATACTCAAGCTCGTTGAAACTCGCTGCTTTTGAACCAACTTGGGCAACCAGGTCGCGATAGAGACCAACCTCGCGAACAAACAGCCTCTGCAATCGATTCTCGGTGAACCGCCGCAATGGTCCTGCAAGAAACACGAGCCCGAGAATAAGCAGCGCTTCAACGACTTCTGATCTCAGTGCTGTTCTCGCCTCGATCGCGAGACTGACTCGCCTGATGCCGTAAACATAGATCATCATGACAATTGCTGCGAAGACGGCATAGACAAAGGTCTGGCGAATGACAAGCCCGAGATAGCGGTACCGGTAGATGTAATAGGCGATGATCGCCGTCGGCGCGAGTGATGAGAGTCTCGCAATCGTATCGAGGTAGCTTCCGACGGTTCCCCAACTGCGCGCATTGAACACATACGTCAGCAGGAAAGTGCCTGCGATGAGGAGAAGCACGGTGCCGAATGTCCGAAAGAATCCTCGCTCACGCTCGGCCCCGATTCGCCGCGCCAGCCAGAAATCAATGGCGGTGCACTCAAGAAAGATGAGCACGAACCAGAGCATGAACGGCAGCAGGAATAGCGAAAGACGATCGATGGGCGCGAGATATGGGTCCCGCCAGAGTTGCGTCACAACGTACGGAATAACCACCAGCGGCAAGTAGCCCAACCCGATCAGCGGTCCGAAGAACCTTTGCGGCGCGCGCTCGTCCATGAGAGACCAGAGACGGAAATGAGCATGTGCCAGTAGTGGTGGCAAGACGGCGAGCGCGGTATAAGCGATGGTATCCGCGAGCTTTAGCCACCAGATCAAGGCGCCGCTTCCCAGCAGCTGACAGATTGTGGCGAGGAGGTTGCCGAAGTGCCAGGCTCCAAGGCAGACCCCAAGAGCGAAGAGCGCTCTTTCACCTATTCTTGCTGCATGTCGGCGTCCGAGCAGCCATGCGAGATAGAAGTGAAGTGCCGCTCCGGTGGAGAATCCGACTATTTTGAGAATGTCGAGGAGCGACATCAGGAAGGTGGGTCGATTCCCGATCGTCCTGTCGAAGGGACACAACCGGCTTCGAAGCGCCGGCTGCGCCCTCGTTCAGGTCTGACTATTTGAGTTCGGAAAGCGCGGCGATATAGCACCCGCGGGCAGTCGCGGAAAGCGGATCGCTGGCGGTGCGAACTTCGGAGATCGCGGCGGGGAAGCTGCTCGCCTTCAACATGCTCTCAAACTTCTGTTGAAAGCCCCTCGGCTTCGCGGTACCGCCCGAAAGGACGATTGGCAATGGACGGTCGAGGCGCGGCAGGTTATTCGAACCTTCAAATTCCTCGCGCAGACGATTGATCAGCGCCTGCAGTATCTCCTCATAGTAGATATGTAACGCGCTTGCCATTTTGTCCTTGGGCGGACGCGAAAGGTCCAGAGACTCTTCCTTCGACTGACGCACACGCGTAATGGATTCGGCTGTCACTTCGGCGACGCTGGCGTCGACATAGTCGCCCGCCTTGGGAATGCTGAAGGTCAGCATCGGCACTGAGAGGAACGCGACGCAGACATTACACATTCCGCCGCCGAAACTGATCCCGATGCCAGTGAAGTTCTCCTCCTGCAGTTCCGCAAACACGACGGCCAGGCCCTCGTTGATTGGTTTCGCCTGATACCCCAGAGAGTTGAGAAAAGTCTTGAGCACGGCTTCGTGATAGACGAGGTTCGAGTCCGCGCCCTCACCCTTTCCCGGAACGCTGAAACACATCAACTCGTTCTTGCCTGCACGCGGGACTATCTGTTCGATAACCGCCTGGATTATCTGCTGCCCCATCGGTTCCTGGGCATTGAGAACGCCACGCTGCATCGGACGGCGCGGGACGGCGTTGAAGAAACTGGCGAAGCGCTCGGAATCGTTGCCATAAACGTAAAGTTCCTTGCCATTGCGATAGTGAACCATCCTGTTTTGCTGGAGGATGTTCTCCGTCATCTTCGCGTAAGGTACGCTCACAAATGCGTTAAGCTGGGACTGGGTCTGACTGCCGTTCGGGCCACCGGCGAGGACGATCCGGCTGGTACCGATATCGAGACCGAGCGCGCCGATCTCCCCATCGGCAGAGTCGGTGTGAAGATTCTCTTGCAT
>JBDTUW010000217.1:0-6848 GCA_040007555.1 Acidobacteriota bacterium
GATCGATGAGCCGGGGCAGGGGCAGCAGAGAGGAGAGCGACGAGGCAAAGTATCTCCTCGAACTCGTCGCTCATCCATTGCGTCGATTACGCCAGGGAGGGATCGAGCGCCTCGGTATTGATCCCAAGCTCGCTCAGGGCCTGCGCAGCCTTCTTCGGCGCGATCTTTCCCGCCCGCGATAGCTGGACGATGGCGGTTGCCGCAATCGCTTCGGCGTTGACCTCGAAATGCCGCCTCAGATGCTCGCGATTATCGCTTCGACCAAATCCGTCTGTGCCAAGACTCGTCATCCTTCCGGCAGTCCATGGAGCCACCTGATCCGGCACTATCTTCATGAAGTCAGTTGCGGCGATGATCGGGCCCTCGCTCGCTTCCACCACCGTCTGGATGAATGGCTTAAGGGTCGGGTCTGCCGGATGCAGGCGATTTCGACGCTCAACACGAAGCGCGTCACGTCGCAACTCACCGTAACTAGTCACGCCCCAGACATCGGCCGACACTTTATACTGCTCGGAGAGAATCTTTTGCGCGCGCAAGGCTTCGTTGAGCATCGGTCCACTTCCCCAGAGCTGGACTTTCAGCTTGCCCCCCGCCGGCGCCGGTTTGAGCTGGTAAATGCCCCTTAATATCCCTTCGGTCACTGAGTCGTCCTGAGGCATCGACGGCATGAGGTAGTTCTCGTTATAGAGCGTGATGTAATAAAAGAGATCCTCACGTTCCTGGTACATTCGCCGGATTCCGTCCTGAATGACAACGGCGAGCTCATATGCATACGCAAGATCATAGGCCGCACAGGTCGGGACAGTGCTTGCGAGAACCAGGCTGTGACCGTCCTGATGCTGCAGGCCTTCTCCGTGGAGGGTCGTCCGCCCGGCGGTCGCTCCCATGAGAAATCCCTTGCCCCTTGCGTCAGCAAAGGCCCAGATAAAGTCCCCGATCCGCTGAAAGCCAAACATGGAGTAGTAAGTGAAAAACGGGATCATGTCGATCCGGTAATTCGCATAAGCGGTTCCAGCGGCGGTCGTTGAGGCCATCGAGCCGGCTTCGGTGATTCCCTCTTCCAGAATCTGACCGTCCTTCGCTTCCTTATAGTAGAGGAATACGTCCGCATCGTGCGGTTTGTAGAGTTGTCCCTGGCTGGCATAGATGCCCACCTGTCGGAACAGTGACTCCATGCCGAAGGTGCGAGCTTCATCGGGAATGATCGGAACTACCCTCGGTCCAATCTGAGGTTCCTTGAGGAGCTGAGTCAGGATACGCACGTAAGCCATGGTCGATGAGACCTCGCGATCCCCGGAACCATCAAGCGACTCCTTAAAAAAGGCCAGCGGCGGTGCTGCGATTTGTCCTTCAGCGAGTGGGAGCCGTGCCGGGAGATACCCGCCGAGCACACGCCTCCGCTCCTTAAGATAGATTATCTCCGGACTCTGGTCCGGTGGCAGGAGGAAGCCTGCCTTTTTGGCCTGTTCGTCATCCAGTCGCACATCAAACCTGCCACTAAACAGCTCGAGGTCTTCTTCACTTATCTTCTTTGACTGATGGGCGAGGTTGCGCCCTTCGCCTCCCGACGCGCCGAGACCGTATCCTTTGACGGTCTTTGCCAGGATGACGGTGGGTTGGTGCTTATGCTCGAATGCGGATTTGTAGGCGTTGTAGACCTTGACCGGGTCGTGGCCGCCGCGGCGGAGAGTTCCAAGTTCCTCATCGCTGAGATGTTCAACCAGCTTGAGGAGCTGTGGGTACTTGCCAAAAAACTCCTGGCGAATGTAGGCGCCACCCTTGGCCTTAAAGCTTTGGAACTCGCCGTCGACGCACTCCTCCATCCGTTTCAGAAGGAGACCTGAATTATCCCGTGCGAGTAACTCGTCCCAGTCGCCTCCCCAGATCACCTTGATGACATTCCAACCTGCGCCCCGGAATGCAGCCTCAAGCTCCTGGATGATGCTGCTGTTGCCGCGGACAGGACCGTCGAGCCGCTGGAGGTTACAGTTAATGACGAAGATCAGATTGTCGAGCCGCTCTCGCGAGGCAAGTGTGATCGATCCCATTGATTCGGGCTCGTCCATCTCACCATCGCCAAGGAACGCCCAAACCTTGCGGTCGGTCACCGGCAGGAGATGGCGATTCTCCAGGAAGCGCATGAACCGAGCCTGGTAAATGGCATTCAAGGGACCAAGCCCCATCGATACCGTTGGAAACTGCCAGAAGTCAGGCATCAACCAGGGATGCGGATACGACGAAAGCCCCGGCTCGCCCCTCAGTTCATGCCGAAAGTTCTCCAGATGTTTCAGGGAGAGGCGACCCTCGAGAAATGCGCGGCTATAGATTCCGGGCGCGGCGTGACCCTGCAAATAGAGCAGATCACCCGGCTGATCACCGATACTCCCGCGAAAGAAGTGATTAAATCCTACCTCGAGCAACGTCGCCAACGACGCATAAGTTGCGATATGACCGCCGATGCCCGGGTCTTTCTGATTCTGTTGGACAACCATCGCCATCGCGTTCCAGCGGATGAGGCCCTTGATGCGCCGCTCCATCGCGCCATCGCCCGGATATGGAAGCTCATCCTCCTTACGGATCGTATTGAGGTATGGAGTGTTGTACTTTGGCGGTAATTCCAGCCCGGCTGAACGGGCGCGAGAACTCAGTGTATGCAGCAGATAGGCGGCGCGCTCAGGTCCCTCCTGATCAAGTATCTGATCCCAGGCTTCCAACCATTCGACGGTCTCCCGCGGATCTGAATCCGATGAAAGCAACTCATGAAGTGGGCGTTCAACTTCCGATTTGGACTCCGACGCATCCCCGGCAATCTTCGATTTCGCTTGCATTATCTTCTTGGGATCTCCTTCAAATCGCAAAAGGCATTAGGTAGAAGTGAGGGTCAGTATATCTCAAAGAATGTGCTGGTTGAAAGAAGTGCCGGTGGTGAGTGATGGCGGACTCACATCCCTTGGGGAGTGAGTCGGCGCTGACGAGTGAAAAGGGAGGAGTAGGAAGGAGAGCAAGCGCACGCGACGGCCCCCTTCACATTGCCAGCTCATTGCGTGGCCATTCGTCACTCATCTCTCCAATAATGCGGGTTGACTCACTAAGATCATGGTGTTGTAATGATCTTCCCTCACTTATTCTCCTGGCCCTGGAGAATAGCCGACAGGCCCCGCTTTCGTCGTTGGCTCCATTGGGACCACGACTCAATATCGTGCATCTTTCAGTGAATAATGGAACTTAAGACCGGTGTGGACGTGATAGGGGTCCAGGCCCAGTTCATAAGCGGCATGCGATCCTCAAGCTCGTCGTTCGCTGTCAGCACGATTGCAATCAAGTTCTTAAGGTGGAGATAACTCCCAAAGGGTATCAGGAGAAGGATTAATGAAGATCAATACGACGCAGACTGCCCATCGAGAGCCCACTCGCCTCCCCATTCGGCTTTTTCTATTACTGAAAACACCATCAACCCGCTCGATGCTTTCATTTGCGACTCTTGCGCTAGTGGTCGCGTCCGTTCTCATGGCCTGGCCCAACGCTCGAGCGCAGGCGAATTTGAGTGAAATTGCACAGAATAAGATAATCACGACTGCGGTCGGCGGCGGCTACAGTTCCAGCGCACCTGCCAAACAGGCTCCTATTTCACTTCCGATTGGCGTCGTCCGAGACACTCAGGGACGCGGATTGTTTTTCATTGATGATATTCAGGGGAGTCGGCTCTTGCGGTTTCTCAACACTTCGCAAAATTCGGTGACGCTCGCCGGGGCGACGATCAAGGCCGGCGAAATCGGACTGATCGCTGGTGGCGGTAACGATGACGCTGTGGACGGTGCCAACCCGAGAGAGGTCTATCTCGGAGGGATGAACGGTATGGTCGTTCATCCGTCGGGCAATATCATCTTCTTCGGCCTCCCCATTCTCAGCAGCGCCAATGTCATGGCGATCAATCTCAGCACGCTGACCGTCCCCTTTGGGGAGAGGCCACCGCTGCCACCAGGCAAACTGGCCGCGATCACTTTCGCCAGCCTGCCGGAGATGAGAACGCTGGCTCTGGGACCGAATGACAAGTTCTACACCATCAGCACCTGCTGCGGAAATCAGGGGGCAAGCCCGAAAGTTTTCCGGATCAACTCGAGCGGCGATCCGGAGCTCATTGCCGGAGGGGGTAATCCACCGGACAATGGCAATGGCGATGGCGGGCCGGCCAATCAGGCAAGACTCGTCAACCCGACTGGAATCGCGTTCGATTCCGAGGGCAGCCTGCTGATTTCTGAAGGCGGCAGCTCGCAAAGAACCGGTGGGGTCCGCAAGGTCGGTACTGACGGAATCATCACATCCATCCTGTCTGATCTTGGATTTGTGACCCACTACCCCGTTGGAATTACCGTCGGGCCCAACGGCATCATTTATGTCGCGATCGGAAATGGCGAGCGCATCATCAGGATCGATGGCGGCTCCACGACGACGATCGCAGGAGACGGCACCGGCTTCTCCTGTAATATTCCATCGAATCCCACATGCGGAGACGGTGGTCCGGCGACTTCGGCAGCACTCAACCTGCCGGGAAGCGCGTCCGAGCTGTCTTATCAACTGATTCAAATGTCTGCTGACGCCAATGGGCTCTACTTTCCCGATGGCCAGCGGGGGCAGGATACCGGCTATTCGCACATTCGCTACGTCAATCGGGGAGCAAGCCCGGTGACAATCGCGGGGACAACGATCGCGCCACAAGCAATCGACTCGATCGCTGGCAGTGGACGAGTCGATCCGTTCGATGGCGCACTGGCACAGTATTCCTCGCTCAACAGCCCGCATGGGATTGCAGTTGACGCGAACGACAACCTGTTCATCATGGACACGCTCAATCACCGGCTGCGCTTCGTCAATAGAAGCGCTGCGCCGGTGACGATCTTTCCCGGAACAGTTTCATCCCAAACCATCGCGTCTGGAACCATCGCAACGCTCAATCGAGATGTTGGACAGCCGATCCCGGACGATCGGATACTGACTGCCTTCTTCGACTCGCTGCAGGGAATCACCGTCAACTCGAATGGGGTGTTTCTGGCTGATGCGCAGAATGGGATTCCGTTCCCGGGAGGCCAGATTCCCGCGAAGAAGAGCGGTCTCATCCGCTTTCTCAATACTTCCGCCGCGACCGTCACCTTTTACCCAGGAAGCCCCGCCCCTGTTGCGGTACCACCGGGACAGGTCAAAGTCATCGGAGGGCTGCGATCCGGTCCTGGAGTCAACCCGGTTGATATCGGTGATGGTGGTCTCGCCACCGCCGCCGTGATCTTTACCGGAGATGTCGCCGTTGATGGCGCGGGCAATATTTACGTCGCTGATTACCAAGCGTCGCGAATTCGTCGCATCAACGCAAACACCGGGATCATCACTACCATTCTGGAGGGGCTTGCGAAGCCGACCGGAGTTGCCTTTGACGGGGCTGGCCGGCTGCTTGTCGCGGACACGTACAACAATCGGATCATGCGCCAGAACGGCCCTGGTTCCGCAGATTTCTCAGTGATTGGTGACGGCAGCTTGAATCCCCCGATCAATCGACCACGCGATATTGCCGTGGACGCTTCCGGAAGGATTTATGTGGTTAATAGCGGCACAAATCGAGTTCTTGAGCTGAACGCCCCCAACCAGTCTCTGGGCACCACGTCGTCGTTTGCCGGATCGGGCGCGCCGGGACTTGGAGGCGACGGAGGGCCGGCAGCAGATGCGCAGCTCAGCCTCCCAAATCCGAATCAGGGCGAAGTGAACCAGCCAAACATTGGGATAGCGATTCTCAAGAACGATTCCGCAGTCCTGTTTTCGGATACGAACAATCATCGCATTCGGCAGGTCACGCTGGCGGCGCCCGTGGGACTCGCATCCAATGTCTCGGCGGCAAGTTTTAAGGCCGGTGCGTCTCTGGCTCCCGAGTCGATCGTCGCAGTCTTCGGATCGAATTTCGCAACTGGAGTCGCCGTCGGAGGAACCATCCCCCTGCCTACGACTCTGCTTGGGACGACAATCAAGGTCAGGGACAGCGGTGGCATAGAGCGGCTGTCAGAGCTCTTCTTTGTTTCTCCCACTCAATGCAACTACCTGGTTCCCGCAGGCACCTCAATCGGCCCGGCGACAGTTACCGTAACGAGCGGGGACGGGAAGCTCAGCGTTGGAACGATTCAGATTGCGCCAGTCGCACCCGGGCTTTTCACTGTCAACTCGTCGGGCAGTGGCTTGTTGGCTGCCTATGTTCTCCGAGTCGTCGGAACACAGCAGACCGAGGAGCCGATCGTTGTCTACAACCCGAACACGATGGCTTTTGATCCGATTCCGATTGATCTCGGCCCGGCAAATAACGCCTGCTATCTGGTTCTCTATGGGACGGGAGTACGTTTCAGAAGTAGTCTGAGCAATGTCGTTATCAAGGTGGGTGGCATAACTTTGGAGACGTTATATGCGGGACCGGCTGGCGGGTTTGTCGGGCTCGATCAATTGAATCCCAGTCCGCTTCCAAGGACCCTGATTGGAGCCGGCCTGGTCAACGTCGAGGTCACGGTAGACGGTGTAGTTTCCAACCTTGGCACTGTCTCCATTAAGTAATGGGGGGAGTTCGAGGTGGGTAGTGAAGGATCACCGTTCGCCGCCTCACAGCACTGGAGAGACTGCCCAAAGGTTTACCCTTTGAATCTCTCCAGCGCGCGGTGGGCGGTGTTGCCCTCTCCTCTCGGGCGTTTCACGGCGCCATTGAGGGGGGAGGGCGTAAGCAGTTCTCCATGATCAGTTGCCAGTTGTCAGTGGAGCGCCCGAGGGCGTTCAGAGTTCAACCTTCAGGTTGTGCTCCAACACCACTCATTTGATCACAACCT
>JBDTUW010000218.1:0-6844 GCA_040007555.1 Acidobacteriota bacterium
GATCTGGCATGAGATGCCCGAATCCAGTCACTCCCCGGCCGATCTCGTACTCGGACAGCCGGACTTCGCAACGGGAGAAGCCAATCACTCCCGACCCGATCCAAGCGCCTCAAGTCTGTTTTGGTCATACGGTGTTCATTGGGATGGTGCGCGCCTGTGGGTCGCAGACACGGGAAACCGAAGGGTGATGATGTGGAACGGTCTGCCCTCGAGGAATGGTCAGCCGGCTGATCTGGTCCTCGGTCAGGCTGATTTCCTGACTCGCAACGAAAACGGAGGTGGAGAACCTGCTGCCTCGAGCATGCGCTGGCCCCATGCGATCACAATCTGGCGTGGCCGCCTGTGTGTCGCGGATGCCGGCAACAATCGCATTCAGATCTGGAATGGGATTCCCCAGCACGACAACGCAGACTGCGATGTCGTCATCGGTCAGCGAGACTCCGAGCGCGTTGATCACAACCAGGGTAACTACTGGCCGGATGCCGCCGGCTTCAACATGCCCTACGGCATTGTCGCTTCGAACGACTATCTGATGGTGGCCGACACCGCGAACTCTCGATTGCTCGGCTGGCACATCGACGAGTGTGAGACGGGAGCCGCTGCCCGTTCGCTCACCGGCCAGCCCGATTTCCAGGCCAAGGGAGATAATCGCTGGCAGGCTCCGGTTCGTGACAGCCTTTGCTGGCCGTACGGATTGATGGCCTGCGGAGACACTGCCGTCGTCAGCGACTCTGGTAACAATCGCATCCTGCTGTGGCAACTGGGATGGGAGGCGATCTCGTGACCGAACAAAATGCGATAGCGACGTCGACAGATGAGGTTGCGGAGCGCATCAGGGTTCGTGGTCTCGTCCAGGGTGTGGGTTATCGTCCAACGGTGTGGCGACTCGCTCGGCGGCACCGAATTCGTGGTCAGGTGACTAACAATGGGAGCGGTGTGGAGATTTACGCGTGTGGCGCCCCAGATGACCTCGCGCGATTTGTCGCAGGACTCTCTGAGGAAGCTCCTCCGCTGGCAAGAGTCGACGAGATCATCAGGACTTCCACTGCACTGCTGCCGGCTGAGGGAGTATTTCGCATCGAGGCCAGCGAAACTTCGGCAATCGAGACGGGGATCGTTCCGGATGCGGCCACCTGCGCGGCGTGTCGAACCGAAACCCTCGATCCATTCTCGAGACGCTACCGGTATCCGTTTACGAACTGCACCCATTGTGGCCCGCGTCTATCAATCATTCGAGGCATTCCCTATGACCGCCCGAACACAACGATGGCGCGTTTCGTGCTATGCGCTGATTGCGAGCAGGAATACTTCGATCCGGCGGATCGTCGTTTTCACGCCCAGCCGGTTGCCTGTCATAAGTGTGGACCGCGAGCCTGGCTCGAGCGAACTGACCGCCGCGCGCTGGCCGTTGAAACATTCAGTATGCTCGACGCCGTCGATGCGGCCTGTACGCTGCTGCAGAGGGGCCAAATCATTGCGATCAAGGGTCTCGGAGGATTTCACCTCGCCTGCGATGCCACAAATGAAACGGCAGTCTCGCGTTTGCGCCAGCTCAAGCATCGAGAGAGCAAACCATTCGCCCTCATGGTTCGAGACGTGAACGTTGCGCTCGAGTATTGTGAGATCAGCCATCCTGAGTCGCAGTTGCTGGAGAGCACGTCCGCTCCGATAGTCGTCATGAGAGCTGATGGAGTCCGGAAAGTAGCGGCGTGTGTCGCGCCCGGCATGACAACTCTCGGAGTGATGCTGCCGAATTCGCCCTTGCATCACCTGGTGTTGCGGCGCATGACTCGTCCCATCGTGCTCACCTCGGGAAATCGCTCGGATGAACCCCACTGCATCGACAACGACGAGGCACGAAATCGGCTGGGTGAGATCGCCGATTATTTTCTCTTCCACGATCGGGCGATTGCACAGCGGGTCGACGATTCTGTGGTCAAGGTCATGGCTGGTTCCATGCGTATGCTTCGCCGCGCACGTGGCTACGCGCCAGCATCATTACGCCTGCCGGATGGATTCGACGACGCCCCTCCGATTCTTGCATTTGGAGGTGAACTCAAGAACACCTTCTGTCTGACCCGCGCCGGTGAAGCGATCCTTTCGCAGCATATCGGCGACCTTGAAGACTTACTCGCACAGGAAGACTATCGCCACAATCTCGATCTGTACGAGAAGCTCTATCAGCACCATCCGCAATTGCTCGCCTGCGACCTCCATCCTGAGTACCTGTCGGGAAAGCTTGCGCGCTTAAGATCCGAGGTGGATGTCCTCCCGCTTGTTGAAGTTCAGCATCACCACGCTCACATTGCTGCGTGTCTGGCGGAAAACCGTGTTCCATTGCAATCGGCACCCGTCATTGGTGTGGCGCTTGATGGAATCGGGTTTGGCGCTGATGGGCAGCTCTGGGGTGGTGAGTTCCTCCTTTGTGATTATCGCGGGTACAAAAGGATGGGAACCTTCAAACCTGTCGCGCTGCCTGGAGGCGAGCAGGCGATCAAGGAGCCATGGCGGAACACCTATGCGCACCTCGCAGCCGAGATGGGTTGGGCGCGTTTTGCCATGAGCTATAGCGAACTCGAGCTCTTCTCGTTTCTTGAGACAAAGCCACGTGCGCTACTGGACAGAATGCTCGAGCGTTCAATTAACAGTCCACTGGCGAGCTCATGCGGACGTCTTTTTGATGCAGTTGCGGCCGCGGTTGGAATTTGTCGCGAGCGCGCCGCTTACGAAGGGCAGGGCGCTGTCGAGCTTGAAGCGCTTGTCGACGAAAGCACCCTGCTCGATGAGGACGAACTGCTTGCCTACCCGTTCTCGATTCCGCGTTTGAGGGATACAAACCTGCCATACATCGAACCGCTGGGAATGTGGCAGGCATTGCTTGGCGACCTGATTCTCGGAACGCCTGCGAGCGTCATCTCAGCGCGATTTCATAAGGGGCTGGCGAAGACGATCACAACCATGGTGGACAAGGTGAGTCGTCACGAGACTGCCGATGAGCGCGTCAGAGTAGTCGCGCTTTCGGGCGGCGTCTTTCAGAACAAGATACTGCTTGAGCAGGTGGTCAAACGTCTGGAAGAGCTGAACTACACCGTCCTCACGCATCGGCTGACTCCGTGCAATGACGGCTGCCTCGCTCTGGGTCAGGCAGCCATTGCAGCGGCGCAAAGAATTGCTGCAAATAATCAGGTGAATCGATCAACTTGAGAGAAGGAGCGACGGACAATGTGTCTTGGAATTCCAGGCAGAATCGTGTCGGTTAATGCGAACAATACCAGACTGGCGACAGTTGACGTGGGAGGTGTGCGGCGCGAGGTAAACATTTCGTGCATCGTCAACGGCGAGCATCCGCCCGAGTCGTGCATTGGCGACTGGGTGCTGGTTCATGTTGGATTCGCGATGAGCCGTATCGATGAACAGGAGGCCGCCGAGACGTTGAAGCTGCTCAACGAACTCGGCGAAGTTCAGGCAGAGATAGAGGCGATGAGGACATCGGGGATGCGCCCTGGCCAGCGCGTTGGCTGACCACACCGTGACCCATCTAAACGAGGTGGCAGGGACCTGCTCTGCCGCCTTCAGACAGAGCCAGGGACAGAAGAGAGAGGTATTGAAGGGAGCAGTAGACTCCCCGGGGAGATGCGCGATGGCCAATCACAATGTGCTGAAATCGCTTTACCCATTTCTTGACGGCACGCGGCAGGAGGCGGGCCGCGTTGATGAGTCGCTGCTCGAGTCAGTCAGACAAAAAGCAAGCGACAGCAGCCGTGTGAAAGAGGCATTCTTCTCCGGCCACGCAGGGGAAGTGGTCGAAGTTGCCCGTGCCATTGCCGGCGTCTACGAGAAGGGCGGCAAGCTCTTCACTCTGGGCAATGGAGGGTCAAGCTGTGATGCCTCCCATATTGCGGTCGAGTTCCTCCATCCGGTGACCACTGGTCGACCGGCGCTACCTGCCATCAACCTTGTGGCGGATACCGCCATGATGACAGCGGTCGGCAATGACATTGGGTTTGCGCACATCTTTGTCCGCCAGTTGATTGCGCTGGGCCAAGTCGGGGATGGGTTGATCGGGATCTCAACCAGCGGGAATTCGGACAATATGCTGACCGCCTTTGCCAAGGCAAAGGAAATGGAAATGGTCACCGTCGCCTTAGTTGGAGGCGATGGCGGGAAGGTCAGGCGCAGTCTCGATGTTGATTACTGTCTGGTAGTCCCGAGCGACAGCATCCACCGGGTCCAGGAATGCCATGTCGCGATCTATCACATTCTTTGGGATCTGGTGCATACGCTGCTCGCCGACCGGCGGGGTAGTCTGGGAGGCGGCGTTGTGCGCGCCCTCGATCCCGAAGCGCTTCTGCCCGATGTGAGCATGCCCGAGATGAGCTTGCCGCCGGTCAGATTGAAGGATGGAATATGAAATACGTTGATGAATATCGCGACCCGGTCAAAGCTCAAACCCTGCTTCGAGAGATCCAGCAACTTGTCGAGAGAATCGAAGTGGCACGTCACCGATCGCTCCAGATCATGGAGGTATGCGGTGGCCACACACATTCAATCTTCCGTTATGGGCTAAAGCAAATGCTGCCGCCGGAGGTGGACTTTGTTCATGGCCCCGGCTGTCCGGTCTGCGTTCTGCCGATGGGCAGGGTCGATGATTGCATCGCGCTCGCCGAACGATCCGAAGTCATCTTTACGACGTTTGGCGATGCCATGCGAGTGCCAGGATCGAAGAAGAGTCTATTGCAGGCGCGCGCCGAAGGGGCCGATGTTCGCATGGTCTACTCTCCTCTCGACGCGCTGAAGCTGGCGCGAGAGAACCCGGAGCGCGAGGTGGTGTTTTTTGGGCTCGGCTTTGAAACGACCATGCCGAGTACGGCGTTGACCGTACTGCAGGCGGCAAGGGAAGGCATCGATAACTTTTCTCTCTTTTGTAATCACATCACAATCATCCCGACCATCAAGGCGATCCTCGATTCCCCGGACCTCCACCTGGATGGATTTCTCGGACCGGGGCACGTCAGCATGGTGATTGGCACCGCGCCATACGAGTTCATCGCTCAACATTACAAGCGGCCGATCGTGATTGCGGGGTTCGAGCCTCTCGACATCCTTCAGTCGCTATGGATGTTGCTCAAGCAACTGGCGGAGGGTCGTTGCCAGGTCGAAAACCAATACGCGCGCATTGTCGCGGCCGACGGGAACGCGGCGGCCCTCGATGCTGTCAACGAGGTATTCGAGCTGCGGGAATTCTTCGAGTGGCGTGGCCTGGGTTCGATCGATCATTCCGGCGTTCGAGTGCGGAGCAAGTACGCACTGTTCGATGCTGAACAACGATTTCCGATTCCCAATCTGAAGATCGCCGATCCTAAATCCTGCCAGTGCGGCGAAGTTCTGAAGGGTGTCATCAAACCGCAGGAGTGCAAGGTGTTTGGCACGGCGTGCACCCCGGAGACGCCGCTCGGCGCGTTGATGGTTTCCTCTGAAGGTGCCTGCGCCGCGTACTACAACTTCGGTCGCATCGACCTTTCCGGTTTCAACAGCACGCCCGTCAATCCGGTCGGGAGGGCAAGGGTATGACCACCTCCTTTGTTTGCTCGGTACCCCTTGAGGAGATGCAGCGAGGTCGCGGCAAGGTGCGCGATACAAGCATCACCATGGCCCACGGTAGCGGTGGTAAAGCGATGCGAGACCTGATCCAGGATGTGATTCTTGGCGCTTTCAATAACCCGCTGCTCGCGCCCCTTGAAGATCAGGCCGTCATCGGCCTCGACGAGCTGATGAGAGGTGGCGATCGGCTGGCGTTCACCACTGACACATTCGTAGTCCACCCGCTTTTCTTCCCCGGAGGCGACATCGGGACGCTGGCGGTAAACGGCACGGTAAATGACCTGGCGATGAGCGGAGCGCGGCCGCTCTACCTCTCCTGCGGTCTGGTCCTCGAGGAAGGACTGCCTGTCGAGACTTTGCGACGAGTCACCATGAGTATGCGGGGCGCGGCCGATCTCGCCGGGGTTTCCGTGGTCACCGGTGACACCAAGGTCGTCGAACGGGGTTCGGCGGATAAGCTATTTATCAATACAGCCGGTATCGGTGTGGTTCCGCCCGGGATCAACATCTCTGCCTCGCGAGCGCGCGCCGGGGATCAAGTGATCGTCAATGGCTATCTCGGCGATCACGGCTGCGCAATATTGCTGGCGCGGAACGAACTGGCGTTGGAGACAGATGTTGAGACCGACTGCCAGTCCTTGAGCGACCTGGTACAGGTGATGCTCAAGATTGGCCCCGACATTCACTGCTTGCGCGACGCGACCAGAGGCGGGCTCGCGACGGTGCTCAACGAGTTTGCGCAATCGTCGCGCGTCGGGATTCGCGTTAATGAATCGGCATTGCCGGTGCGCGAGACCGTCAGGGGGGCCTGCGAGATTCTCGGGTTGGATCCGCTCTATCTCGCAAATGAAGGAAAGCTGGTGGCTGTGGTCGCGCCTGAGCATGCCGATGCGCTGCTGGAGGCAATGCGTTCGCATCCCGCGGGAGCACAATCGGCCATCGTTGGCGACGTTGTCGAGGCGCCGTCCGGAGTTGTCATGCTTAACACCGGTTTTGGCGGAGGGCGCATCATGGACCTGCTTGTCGGCGAGCAGTTGCCTCGGATCTGCTAGCTTCTCGAGCGGGGGGATAGTGCACGAACTGGGAATCACGCGAAGCATTGTCGGCATCTGCGTCGAGCATTCCGCGGGTGCGCGCGTCAAGAGAGTTACCGTCGAGATCGGGAAATTGAGCGCGATCATGCCCGATGCGGTGCGCTTCTGCTTTGACGTCTGCGCGAAGGGCACTGCGGTTGAGGGAGCTG
>JBDTUW010000219.1:0-6805 GCA_040007555.1 Acidobacteriota bacterium
CTTACCAACTTATCCGCATCCGCACAAACCCACACAAATGGCTTAAACGGACTTTCACGGCGGCGACACGGGTTCAAATCCCGTACGGGACGCCAAACCATTTCCCCTCGAACCAACCTTTACAGTTTGCCGGGCGACGCATTCTTCAAGCTAATGAATGCAGCAGGCTAAGGCCGCGCCCACCGGGAACGACACACACCTCTTCGCTGACTGGCACGTTAGGCGCGGGTGCTCCTGCGGCTGCAATGGAAAAGTGCGCGTCATTGCATACTTACTTGCCCGCGACCTTCCTTTGGCGCTATTCTCGCGGCCTCCAGCGATCATAGTTCCTGATAGCCAAAGGCTTCGAGGTAGTGCCGGTTCACGTGAGGCGACTGCGAGGATAAAACACCCCTTCGCTCGGGGAGACCCTGATCCGGTCGGCTCATGTGCCATATCCTCTGGCGGCTACAATCCGCTAGTTCCACCCCTGGAAAAGAAGGAGCTGAAGATGGCGACAAAGCACAAACCAGGCAGCCCCCGACGCGGGCAGCCTGCGCACGCGAGCACCCTCGGCAGTACGCGCATGCCCCCAATCGTGCGCGATGCGCTGATCCATCCAGACTCAACCCCGCTTCGAGTAATACCGAAAGACGAGACAGTCGAAGTGTTGTTGTCCAAAGTCGAGGACCTACTTGGGAAAGGCCACTATGGCGTTGCTTTGCGCGAGCTCAACGCGCTGAAGATCAGCAAGGCGCCGCTCGCCTCTGAGTACGAGTTCATTAGCCAGGACAAGAGGGCGCGCGCAAATCTCGGCATCGCTGACCGATACTTCATCCGCGGCGATGCAGCCAATGCGAGGAAGTTTTATCAGCAGGCGATAGCGCTTACCACCAACGACTCGACCGTCAAAAGCATCGGCGAGACGGCCGTCGAGGTGTTCGACTCGCTCGTGCGACAGCGCACGGAGCTGCTTCACGGTTTGCAGGAGAACATCCTCGCGAACAAGTTTGACCAGTGGTGTGGACAGAAGCGCGACTTGTTCGATTTCACCTTGCTGGACCATAAGCGCATCCGCGAGCGAGTTGCACCTGACTATTTTCTGGAGCGGGTCTTCGGCGAGCGGTCACCAATCGTACCTTCTCCCGGTTATTTGGATGCGCTGCCGCTCGAGACAGATTTCATCGACCTGCCCTCGTCCTTACCCGGTTCCGTGTTCAGAAGCGCGTCCTCGACAGCACTCGGACAGACTGTGCCGGCCGTAGGGGCCGACCTGCGTCTGCGGGCCTCAGTAGCGATGCCGCTCGTGGCCAACATCATGCTGGCAAAAATGCAGCTGTTCGCGCTGGACGCGGGCCTCAATATCGCTGGACAGGCGAGCGGAACGGTGCCGCTCTTTCGCTACGACTACCTGCGGGACAGGGCCAGGCAGACGATCGCACATATCCAGCAGGTCGAATCACGCATGCTGCCGATCCAGTTCGAGCTGGATGACTTTGCCGAAGTAGTGGACGCCATTCGCCGACCGCTTGCCGAGCAGGAGGCAGAATTGCAGGCCATCAATCAGAGGATCAGGGAATTGATCGACGCCTATGCCGCACTGACGCAGGCAGAGGCAGCCATGACTGGGGTCGTCGTCCTCCTGCATAAAGTCGAAGATGAGTGCGACTGCGACTGGTTATGCTGGCTCGTCGGCATCGCCGATTTTGTGGCGGCAGCAGCTATTCTTGTAGCTGCAATCGCGTTGACTCCGGCCACGCTTGGTGCCGCGTTAGCCCTCGCCCTTGTCGCAAGCATCGGAGTTGACACTTTCATTGCTTTGGGTGCGGCAACATTAAGCTGTCAGTCGGTACAGGAGTTTCTTGGCGTTTACGAACCCGCCCTCACAGGAATGCGACAGGGAATTCGGGAGGTTGAAGCGGAACTGACTCATGCGCTCATGAGACGCGACGTCTTGATCGCCAGCATAAACGCGCTCAGCCAGGAGCTCTCGGAGGTGTACCAGAGCAATTCGGCTCGCGTGCTTGACGCAAGGACGCTGGACCTCATTCAGTCGCAATATAACAGCATTCGCCAGTCCCTTCTGACACGGGCGCAGGCACTCGCGGCTATAGCGCAGGATGCTTTCAATTTCGAACGCGACATGGAGCTGCATCTGATCCGAGACGTGTATTCTGACCAGGACAGAAAGGACTACACCGCCGCCGAGACATTGCTGCGTGACCTGGATGGCCTTGATTACGTCGACGTGACCGGGCGCACGCAGAAGGCCATGCAACTGAGTCATGTTGTGTCGTTGCGCAAGCACTACCCCGTGAGTTTCCTGACACTGCGGCTGACCGGCGGCACTCGCTTCACGACCTCACTCAAGGAGTTCGACCGCTGGTTCCCCGGCACGCACTTACAACGCATCAAGGAGATCCGAGTCGAAGTTGTGGTTGATGGTCAGACGGTGCCGGTGCGCGGTTACCTTTCCAACGACGGCGTTTCGATGGTGCGCTTTCAGGATGCCGGTAACAAACGCAGAGTTGACGGCGTGCATGTCTTCGCCGAGCCCGACCCGGACATGGCCAGACTCTGTTACAAGCGTCTGCAACGGCGGCGGCATATGGACACCATGGCGTTCCCAGGTTTTGATTCTTATCTCCACGAAGACCGCATGCGCAAGTTGCAGGACAAGGAGCGCAACTTCTTCGAGAACGCCGGACTGGAGAGCACCTGGAAAATCGAGTTCTTGCCCGACCAGCCGGTCGATATTTCGAACCTGACAGACGTCTTTATCCACTTTCAATATGAAGCGCTGTTCGACGAGAATTTGAAGCGTCTCCTTGAAAAGAAGCGCTACGACGGACGTCGCGAAATGGGCAAGATTCCCATTCGACAAACGCTTATCGACGAGGGAAAACCCGTTGACCTGACCGGCACCGTCTTGTTTGTGGTGCCGGTGCATCTTCTTGAAGCGCCAGTTCTTGAACGGAAGATCGTCAACGTCGGTTTCATTGTTAAACCGAAAGAGGGATCGCATCTCGAAGGCTCAGCCAAACTCGAGGTTGCTTATGACGGCGCCACTCCCGTGCTACTTGTGACCAACGAAGTTGGCGTCGTGGCAACGTCAACAGGTCACCCGTTAGGCACAGGCCTCGCGGAGTTGGAAGCAATGGCACACGGCAAGAGTTTGGACAAGGTGTGGGAGATCAGGATCGCTGAATTGCCGGGCGGTTTGAGCGCGGATGCGATCGATGAAATCTTCCTGCTGTTGAACTATGAATATGCGTCCTAGCCTACCGAGCTCGCTCGGTGAGACAGCCAGAGAGACTTACTTGAACATCAAGGCTTACCTCGGACGCATCAAGTATCATGGCTCGCTTGCTCCGACTGCTGAGACCGTGCGCGAATTGCAAGTCGCGCATCTGTTGGCCGTGCCGTTTGAGAATCTAAGTATTCATGCCAAAGAGCCGATTGTTCTTGAAGATGAAGCTCTGTTTACAAAGATCGTTGAGCGTCGACGCGGCGGCTTCTGCTATGAGTCCAATGGTCTTTTTGCCGCCTTATTGCGTGAGCTGGGATTTGATGTAGTTATGTTGTCAGCAGGGGTGGCGAACGCAGAAGGCGGCTTTGGTCCGGACTTCGACCACATGGCTCTGATGGTTTTGTTAGACCAGCGGTGGCTTGTGGACGTTGGCTTTGGTGATTCGTTCCTCGAGCCGTTGCTACTTGATGACCGGAGCGAGCAAGTGGAGGGAGAACGCTCCTACCGCATTCTTGACGATGGCGCTTACTTGATTCTGGAGCGGCGTGATAGTAGGGAGGAATGGGAGGCTCAGTATCGCTTTACCCTGCAACCACATGAGTATGCTGATTATGCGGAGATGTGCCGCTACCACCAGACTTCTCCGCAATCGCATTTCACCAGAGCACGCATCTGCTCACGAGCAACTCGTGAAGGGCGCATCACGTTGAGTGACATGCGTTTGATCACAACGTCTAAGAATGGTGGACGACAAGAGCGAATCTTAGCGAGCCAGGAAGAGCACGCGGCCATCCTGCGAGAGCATTTTGGCATTGAGATGAGCAACTAGAACAGAACTCTGCTATCAGATTCGACCCGGCCTTTGTTTCGGCAGTGATCTTTCCATAGCCCACAACGCTTCTCTAAGGGGAGCGCCCAAAGCAAGCAGCATCAGAGGTTTTAAGGCATTCGAAAGGTAAGCCGTGCCTCGAAGGCGCCAGTGGGATGCACTCGTAAACCTCAAGGAATCCACTTCCAGCAGCCTGGGTCATTCATTGACGCACCGTTGACTAAGAGCCCTCAACCTCATCGGGCCCATTTTCTGTCTAATCCGAGCTCCAGCGACGAGTCGAGTTCCTTCGCCTCGAATGGCGGTTTTGCGCGATCCGAAAGGCTCGGTAAGGCAGCGCTTCCTGCGGGTACATACACGGTTTACCGTGCGAGTACGCACAGCGGCGACGGGTTTCTGCTGCGCGACGCGGCGGGCGATCCCAAGGTAGTTTTCAACGCCCAGCAGTCTCAACCCGCTGGGGCGCACGGGGCGAACCGGCTTGAGTTCCGCCGCTACGATGAAAAGTACTTCCTCGCACGAGTCTGGACAGCAGGGGCCAACATCGGCCACGAGCTGCAGCCTTCGCAGCTGGAGCGCGAGCTCGCCAGGGAGACCACGCGCCACACTTAGCGCAAAAAGGCGTAAGGCCTGAAGTCATTACCGCCACGACCCAGTAAGCGGTCCGCCGGGATGATTATCAAATACCTTATGGGAGTGCTTCCTCAAAAAACACTCGGTTTGGAGAACAGGAAGACTCACGCGAAGCCGCAAAAGACGCGAAGGCAGTCGAGGGAAGGCGCCGAGAAAACAATTTGCCTTCTTCGCGCCTTTCGCGGCCTTCGGTGAGTCCTCCAGTTCCCAAACGACTCTGTTCAGGTTCACTTGCCGTTCAAGACATTGTTTCAGCCGATCCGTGATACCCGGGATGCGCAGACGCCACGACCGAGAAAGAGTTCGGAAGCGGCTGAATCCCGCGCCACGCGTTCGAATGAGGCGGCGATTTGTTAGACCGCGCGCCCCGATTAGCGAACCAGCAGGTCCAGCTGGCTCACATCGAGACCAGCCTCGCGATAGTACTTCCGAGTCAGCTCGAGAGCGGTGAATCCGTCCTCGTAGGCAGCAAAGCCACCGTTAACCGCCGCGTCCAGATAAACCAGGCCGCCCTCCACCATGAAAAGGATCAGCGCCGGTTCTGGTGAATCGTCGGTGATAACCAGCGTGTGAGCCTCGCCGGCTGGTTCGTAGATAAACGTTCCGGGCTTTGCAATCCAGTCATGCTCCAGGTACCGCCAGTGACCACGTATCGTATAGCCACGAACGGTGCCAACGTGGTAGTGAGTGCCCAACTTCGCGCCGGGGAGACCTTTCAGAAGGACGCTGAATCCGCCAGACGTTACGTTAAAGCAGCACGGCTGGATCCAAACACCCTCCGCATAAGGAACCCAGAGGCGGTCATCATCCAGATTGGTATTAACGACAAAGTGCTCGCGGCTCCGTCGATTCGGATCGAGGCCGTCGGTGAAACTGTTGAACGCTGTGATAGGCATATGTGTCCCTTGTCTGAGCCAACGATTGAGAAGCCAGTATCCCTTTGAACAACGGGCAGTACCTCCTCGGGCGCGGCGGTGAATTTCATCTTCCAAATGCGGTCTCACGGTCGCAGCTGATGTAACGCAGAGGCGCGGAGAAGTACAGGAAACGCAGAGATCGATAAGCCCTCCGCGTTAAGTTCCCCAGGTCGCGGTTTGAACGAGATACCGATTCGGTTACTTCTCGTCTGGTTCGCAGTCACCTTTGAGCGCAGCCAGCCATTCCCTGACAAGCACGGCTCCCTCATGGTGCGCGAGGCTTCGACCGATCTCCGGCATCATCTCCTTCGGCCGCGTTGATAACATCCGATAAAGCAGGATGGACTCGTCAGGTTTGCCCGGTACCACATCAAAAGCCAGATTGCCTGAAAAACCCGCCGAGTTTGGATTCTTGCAGTAACCAAGCCGCCGTTGATCCTGCACCTTCCAGCCCAGCAGAAATCCGGTGTAGCCAGCCGACCCACCCGATTGATGGCAGTGCGCGCAGTTGACATCGAGATAGGCGCGGGCGCGGGCTTCGACCGTCCCGCTCGCAGGATCGTTCCAAACCGCAGCGCGCGGACTTAGCTCAACCGCTGGTGCGCCTCGCAAGTACCCGATCTTCGTCCAGTGGGTGAGTTGATTCTCCCTGCCGTCGGCGTAAACGAAATCACGGTTGAGATGCCGCGCTTTCGGGCCGATCGGGAGAAGCGTTTTTGATCTTTCGTGACATTGAGCGCACTCGTTGGTGTTGGGGATGCCGTAACGGATGTTCTGCGCCGCTCCCGTCGCATCCTTCACCGTCACATCCTCGACGCCACCAGCTACCGTCAGCACCGCTTCTGTTTGAGCGTTGTTCCAGATGTAAGGCAGTGCGACCCACCCCTTGTTTGCCCGCACCAGCAGCCGCGTCTCGATCAGGTGCTCGCCGTTGCCGCTTTCGTCAACAGATGGAAATGCGAAGGTCTTCGAGAAGATTGTTCCCACCGGAAAGCTGAAGGACTCTTCTTCGTCATAGCTCGCCGCCTCGCCCGCCGGCATCCAAACGAAGCGGTACTTGGCTGCATTGTCGGAAAAGAGCGCACTGTTCAGGTCGTAGGGGACGACGCCCACGTTCGGACGCAGCAGCGCGCCGCCCCGTTCAAATAGCCGCCACGATGAGAGTGTCTCGGGGAACGGCTCGCCGAGAAAAACACG
>JBDTUW010000220.1:0-6800 GCA_040007555.1 Acidobacteriota bacterium
TCTACTTCGGCTTCCTCTTCAGGCGATACAGTCAGAGTAGTTCACTCATCAGCACTGCCGAAAACAAAGCAACCGCGGCTGAGTCACAACTCCAGGGGTGTGCGACTGAACTACAGGAGAAACGGGCCATTCTCGATGCGCAGGCGAACCGCGTCGAGCAGCGAAACAGCCAGATATCTTCGCTCGTGCCGCGGATACTCAGCAAGTCGGCGTCGGAGGGTGAAATCGCTCAATTGGCTCACGCGATCTACGAGCTGCCGGGACACTCGATCTCACTTCCCTCCATACCGCCAGACGGAATCCTTAAACGATACCGATACCGCGCAGGCAATCAGGCATTCGCCTATATTCTCGTCGCTGGACTTGTCGATGGAAAGTGGACGCTCTACTCAAACCTTGTCGGCAAGAGTCGTCCCGAATAGAGGCCCCCGAACAGCCAATGGCGACATCCTCGGGAGCGATGAGTTCCTGAATCAGCTCGCTTCTTCGTATAAATAACGAATGCTGCTCTTCCGAATAAGAAGTTTCGGGCCGCTTTCACCCTGACCGAGGCTGAAGACGTCGCGGTCATAGTAGCGGACCTGACCACGAAGCTGCTCCCCCGTCTTGAGCACGACCACCACTTCGATACCCATATCAACGAGGGTCTTCATATAGGCGGCCTCTGCGCCGGTCACCTCCGGGTCCGAAGGTGCCATCGATGCTGGCCGTGGGGGACGGTTTCGCTTGTTCTTGTCCCGATTCTTGTTGGGTGGACGCCGCCCTTTCATTCCGTTCATAGCAATCCTCTATCAAATAGTCTGGTTCGCACCATTCTCATCTTCAGCCCAATCAAACTCAAGGTCTGGTCGTCTGCGTCAGCGAAAAATTTCGTTGACGTTGCTCGTCCTTGATCGATGCAATCCGCTGCTTGAGGTAGTCAGGCAGCGTCGGGTCTGGCTCCGTTTTCTCGAGCGTCCCGACGGCAAGATCGTACTGGAAGGTTCGTGCGTAGCAATCCGCGACTCCCAGCCTTGCCTGTCGCCGCACGGCGTGGTCCTGCGCACCCTCTGCGACCACCTTGAAGGCAGAGAGCGCCTCCTCGAATTCATCCCTGAGGAACCTGATACTCGCAATCCGCAACCACGCCCTTTCGTTAAGCTCATCGTAGGCGGAATCCTTCGTGACCTTCTCGTACTCGGCCAGCGCCTGCCCCAGATCGTTGATGTCGTAGTAGAGGTCGGCGATATTCAATCGGATTCGCCGAGCGTCAATCTCGCCGCCTGGCGCATCGAGCAGGCTTTCGTATTCGTTGATCGCCTCGCGGCGTTTCGTCAGGGCAACGTAACACTCCGCCAGTCGAAGCCGCGATGAAACGACATCCGGCGATTTCGGGAAGTCTTCGATCAGGTGAATGTAGTGCTGGATCGCCTTTTCGTAGGACTTGAGGTTGTAATAGTAGACATTCGCGACGCGGAAACGCGCCATCGCCGTCTGTTCGTGGTGCGGATTACTCTTGAGAAACTCTTCATATCTGTCGGCCGCCAGTGAGAAATCGTTGACGTCCCAGGCAGTCTGCGCACTATCCAGCAACTCGGCCCGCCTTCCGCACGACGGAAAGAAAGTAAGCAGAAGAGCGACAAATCCGAGCATCGAGATTGTCCGGCCGATCGGAACAAGCCCAGCTTCCACCGCGGGCCGCCGCAGCCCAGCGCGCCCCGCCAGCAAGGATATCTGAATCATCATGCGACTTACTGCTTGAGAGCATCCTCAACATCCACGAGCTGACCCGTCTGACGTTCCACAAGTGAAGCGCTCGCCACTGTATCGCCGTCAGAAGTGTCGATGACCTTAACGCCCTGGGTGCTTCGACCGGTGGCGCGAATCTGTTCAGCCAGGATACGTATCAGCTTGCCCTGCGTGGTAATGATCAGGATTTCGCTGTCTTTCCCAAGAGGCATGACTGCGACGACCTTTCCCTTACGATCTGTCGTCTTGATATTGATCACTCCCTTACCACCACGAGATTGAACGCGATACTGCCCCAGCCCCGTCTGTTTTCCAAAACCGTAAACGGTCACGGTCAGCATCTGTTCGTCGCCGTCAACCGTCGCAGCACCGACAACATAATCTCCCGGTCGCAAGGTGATGCCGCGAACTCCACGGGCCGTTCTGCCCATATCGCGAACCTGATCTTCTCCAAAGCAGATTGCCTTGCCTTCGTGAGTTGCAAGAAAGATGTTCTTCTTCCCGTCAGTCAGTTCAGTTGCGATGAGTTCGTCACCATCATCAACGCCGATCGCAATAATTCCGTTGGCGCGGATATTGGCAAATTCGGAGAGCTCGGTTTTTTTGATCACTCCGAGCCGCGTCACCATGACCACAAAAAGCCCCTCGGCGAACTCCCGCACCGGAATGACTCCGGCAATCTGCTGTCCAACCGGCAGATTGATGAGATTGACGATCGCCTTCCCACGACCAGCGGCCGAGGCGTCAGGAATCTCGTGGACCTTGAGCTTATAAACCTGGCCCTGCGTGGTGAAAATCATGAGATAAGAGTGCGTCGACGCGACAAACAAATGCGACACGACGTCTTCGGTCCTCGTTGTCATTCCCTTGCGTCCGGTGCCGCCACGCCGCTGAGCGCGGTAGGTCGAGACAGGAGTACGCTTGACGTAGCCTGAGTGGGTCAGGGTAATTGCGACGTCCTCATCCGCAATCAAGTCTTCCAGTGTTAGTTCAATCCCGCTGTCGACGATCTGGGTTCGGCGCGCGTCGGAGTAGTCCTTTTGCACTGCGCGCAACTCTTGGACGATCAAGCTGCGAAGCACTCTATCATTGCTAAGAATCTCCTCAAGTTCCGCAATCAATTGGAGTAGTTGCTGGTATTCATCAAGCAGCTTCTGCCTTTCCAATGCGGCCAGCCTGCGCAGCTGCATATCGAGAATCGCCTGCGCCTGAAGCTCGGAGAAGGAGAACGTTGTTTGCAGGCCGCGTTTTGCCTCGTCGGTCGTCTCCGAGGCGCGAATCAGCTTGATGATGGCATCGAGGACATCGAGCGCCTTGAGCAGCCCTTCCAAAATGTGAGCCCGAGCCTTTGCTTTGCGCTGGTCATAGAGCGTTCGATTGCGGACGACTTCGCGGCGAAAACTGATGAACTCGCCAAGAGTCTCCGACAGGGTCAGCACCCGCGGCTGTCCGTTGACTATCGACAGATTGATGATGCCAAAGGAGATCTGCATTGGCGTCAGCTTGTAAAGCTTGTTCAGAGTGACCTGCGCGATCGCGTCGCGTTTGAGCTCGATGACGATGCGCACCTTCTTGTTGGCGGAGCTTTCGCGGTCGGTCTCATCCCGTATCTCGGAGATGCCCTCGATGCGCTTCTCGTTGACGAGATCGGCGATCAGTTCGATCAACTTCGACTTGTTAACCTGGAAGGGGATTTCCGTGACGATGATTGCATCGCGCTCCTGTGCTCCCCGGCCGATCCTGTCGACTGCCGCGCGCGCGCGCAGCTGCAGGACCCCGCGGCCCGTCATGTAAGCCTGCGCGATTCCTTCCCGGCCATAGATAAAACCGCCCGTGGGAAAGTCAGGTCCCGGGACATGTTTCATGAGGTCAGCAATACTCGCGGTCGGATCCTGTATCAGATGAATCGTAGCTTCGATGATTTCACTGAGATTGTGCGGCGGTATCTTCGTCGCCATTCCCACGGCGATGCCATCAGACCCGTTGACGAGAAGGTTTGGAAACCGCGTCGGCATGACCGTCGGTTCCTGACGCGATTCGTCATAGTTTGGGATGAAACGAACGGTCTCTTTTTCGATATCGGCGACGAGTTCAGTCGCGATTTTTGCCAGCCGTGCCTCGGTATATCGATAAGCCGCGGCGGCATCTCCATCAATCGAACCAAAGTTCCCCTGGCCATCGATCAACGGATAGCGCATCGCGAAATCCTGCGCCATGCGCACCATCGCGTCATAGACAGACGCGTCTCCGTGTGGATGGTAACCTCCCAGAACGTCTCCAACGACGGTCGCCGATTTCTTGTAAGGCTTGCCGGGAACCAGGCCTTTTTCATTCATTGAGAAGAGAATTCTCCGATGAACCGGCTTGAGGCCATCACGAACGTCCGGAAGCGCACGTCCGATGATTACGGACATGGCGTAGTCAAGATAGCTACGCTTCATTTCATCTTCGATATTGATGGCAGACTTCGGCGAATTTTCCATTTTTCTTCTCTACGTGATTTTGGTTCCGCCGCTCAGAAAACATCGAATTGAGACGGCGAGTCTTGAGGCTCTTAACGGCACGTTTCTATGACTGCGGTACGACCATCCAACGGTCATCAGCGAGGCCCGCGAGAGGGTGCGCTACGAAGGTCCAAAATAAGGAGAACGAAGCCCTCGCCACCAATCGTAAATGATACCTTATCAATGAATTACAAGCAAGGCAGGAACTCGTGTCGAGGCCCCGGTTTGATGCCTGTGTTGGGTTCAGAATGACTGTTTTCTGCTTCACCAACGCGATCCGTCCTGAACTGCTGCGACGATTCACATTCGTCGCAAGGAGAGTCTCTTTTTCGAGTCTCTTGCCAGGCAACAACCAGAGGCCGAATGCAGGCACGGGAGGACGGAGTCAGGCTCTGATTCGGTGTGTCTTCAGGCAGGCTTCGGAACAGTAGCTGAGCGATTTCTTTCCCATCTTCAACTGGATCGAGTCATCGACCGCAACGAATGCGCCACACGACTGGCATCGAACCATCTCCGCGCTGACGTTCTCCGGTTGACGCATCCGCTCGCGAATCTGATTCACGTCGCGCGCCGTCCCGCGCAATCTGACGCTCAACCGGGTGATCGCCTTGAGCACATAGATCACAAAGCTGAAGACGATCAGGATCAGTACGATGCGGATAATAAAGCTCACCGTTTTTCTCCGACGGCTTCTTCGGGACCGTGAGCGATGACCGTCTTACCCTTGACTCCCTCTTTGCGCGTTTGTTGGATTACGTTTCGAATCTGAGCGAGCGCCTGATCCCCGGGTCGGATCTCCTCCAGTTCGCTCAGAATTCTCTCAGCCTCGCCGAGATTGGTGTTGGTCTCTACAAAAGACGCCATCAAATAGTAGTTCGCGATCGGGAGTTTCGGTCGTGCGACAAGTGCGCGCCGCGCCCATTTTATCGACTCATCGAATTTCTGACTGAGATAGTACACCTCAGCCAGATCCGCCAACGTTTCCGGGTCTTCGGGCTTGAGCTGTTGCGCCTTGAGCAGGAACTCGAGCGCACCCTCCGGGCGCTGTATCTGCACGAAGAGATGCGCTGCCTCGTGCTGTGCCTCGAAGTCGGGCGGCTCACGACGCGCCTTGGCCACCACCGCCTGCACCTCGGCCACTGAAGGCTGGTCCGGCTGCGCTCCGGCTCCTGGTTTGGCGGGCACTGCCGAGTTGATTCCGGCCATCTTGTTCGCGTTCAACTCCGAGCGATAGTTGTAGTTCGACGCCTTGAAACCGCAGACCAGCCCCACAGTCAGACCAATGGCGGCATAAGCGAGATTCTTCTTCATTGGACGGCGCAAGCCAGTCGCGCCAATTTCCTTTCGCGCAGGATGTGAAAGCTTCGGAGTCGATCTGTAAGCCGAATTCTGTCCCTCGCGTCGAAACGCAAGAGGGCGATCATTCATCTAGGCGCGACATTACTCTCGCGCTCGTGCGACCTACCCGGAAACGCGTTGCCGACGAATCGGCAACTGAGGCGGACGACCTTCATAAACGCTTCTCTATTTGGTCTTGCACCGCAGGGGGTTTGCCTAGCCGCACGTGTCGCCACGTACGCTGGTGAAGCCTTTACCTCACCGTTTCACCATCGCCCACGCATCTCCACAAAACGCCGCCGTTGCCGGAGGCGACCTGTGTTAACCGTTCGGGCTGTCTGTTCTCTGTTGCACTATTCCGTCGAGTCACCCCGCCTGGCCGTTAGCCAGCCTGCTGTCCTGTGGTGTTCGGACTTTCCTCCCGCTGCGAACAACCGAGGCAATCCGCAACCGGCGACCACCCAATCAACTCCGAAACTTACGTTGGAAATTATAGCACGCTGCCGCAGTTGTCAGTTGTCAGTTGTCAGTTGTCACAAGGAGGGACTAGGGCGGTCCAGTGTTTTCCGACAACTGACAGCTGGCAACTGACAACTGGCTACTGACAACTGAATTGACAACTGAACTGACAACTTTATTGACAGGTCTGACCACGTTACATATAGTCAATGCACCCTCGTATGTCTTCGGTAAACGAGAGAGCGCAAATGACATCGAAAGCTTCCCCCGATCCGCGAACAAGTGATTCGTCTGAGTCAGAGTCTGCGGACGCAATGCCTGAGTGCTGCGATTCCGGGTGCACGGTTTGCGTACTCGACTATCCCGAGCTGTTCCTCAAAGCGGGCGAAGACCTTGTCATGAGTGCCCCTGAGACATCCGCACTTTTGGAAGCGCTTGCCAAAGCCGAAAGCCTGATTGAACTTCTCCATGCAGAGAAACACATAACCCAACCCGAGATCGAAGGAGGCGAGTGAGTATGGCTGTCGCAATTGAGACGGGAGTCGAAAAGCACCAACCATATGTCCCAGCCAGCGTAGAACTTCCGGAATTTACACTTCGCGCAGTGCTGCTGGGAGTGCTCTTCGGACTCATCTTTGGGGCCTCGACCGTCTATCTCGGTCTCAAGGTCGGCCTGACGGTCAGCGCCTCGATTCCGATAGCTGTCCTCTCGATCACAATCCTCCGCGCTTTCGGGCGTGCGTCGATTCTCGAAAACAACATTGTCCAAAC
>JBDTUW010000221.1:0-6787 GCA_040007555.1 Acidobacteriota bacterium
TTCGGGGCTGCAAGAATTGAGGAACCGTGAACCCAGCGCTCACGCACTGGGCTAGCGGACTTTCACCGCTTCGCGGTTGGGATAAAAATGGCCAAACTCCAGTGCGCTGCGGAGCAGCGCATCGCGGGACTTTGTCCCCGTCGCGATTAGCGTTGCCCCGGCGCGATGTAATTGCTGTTGATCAGAGTCTGATACTGACGGTAGCGCCCAGCGTCAAACTCCTTGATGAAAACTGGAATTCTCTGCAGCAGGATGGCGAACTGGTGGCCGGGCGACATCGCAGGATGGCCAAACCTTGAGAGCACCGAACGGATGAACACGCTCTGGTCATTTACCGGAAGCTTCTTCACGTTGTTGGCAAAATCGTCGAAGACCTGATTATCAAAAAGATATTGCTCGACGTTGGAAGCGTAGAACGCCGACACCGTCAGCGAGTACTTCCGCAAAAAGTCGGCGATGGCGGGAAGCGCCCTCGGACCGGCAAAATCACCCGTCACCGGAATGATCAGATTCTTTAGCTGCATCTCCCGAACAAAACGATATTCATCAGCACTCGCCAGGAAGTTGCCCTGCTTTCCCGTCAGATCCGTCTCAGACAGAACCTCTTTCAAAGTCGGAAAGTACCCGGGCATGTACCCACCACTCCAGTGGTAGGTCATGCTCAGGCCTTCATCCTTGAAGCTCCTGAGGATGTACGTGAGTTCCTGCAGTTCGCCCGTTGCGAGCGTGTATTCGAAGTCTTTCTGAATCATCCGTGAGAATTCGGTGAGGTTAACCTTGAAAAGTTCCTCATCGGCCGGTGCTTCAGCAAAGTATGCAAGCAGCTCATTGAACGACGCTCCTGCTTCCGCAAGTTTCCCCTTTGGCGGCGGCTTGCTGAGCAATCGGGAGAGGAATTCGACACGGTCGGCGGACAGATGAAAGATCGCCTTATACATCAACTGCTGAATCGCGGCCATGTGGCGAATATCGATGATAAAGGCGATGCGCGGACGAACCTTCGCTATGTAAGTGAAGTTCTGCTCCGGTCCGACACCAATGTAGGCGCCGCCCGAGCTCGTACTTTGTTTGAGCTTATCGACTATGTGAAGGTAGGCAGTCTCGTTGGAGAGCAGATTGTCCGAGAAGAAATTGCCTCCCTCCTCGGAGAACTCACGGATGATTCTGGCGAACTCTCGTGCTGGAAGGCTATCGGGTGGCGCCTGAGGCGCAGTCACGAGAGGCTTTGGCTGTGCGGGTGGTGATGCCGGCTGCTGCGCCACTGCCAGGTGAGCCAGCGCCATCAGGAATACACAGATCACGAAAGCCCTTGCCAGTCGCATCGCAAACCTCCATTTCGGTATCAACCAGGAGAGCCTCCGCCACTCCGTGTCTCTGCGTTAAATATGCTCGAATAAGACAACTCCTGGTTGAGTCGCATATACGTCAGAAGCCCCCTGGCTGCGAGCTTGCCACGCGGCTCGAAGACGTCGCATTCGGCAACCACGATTCGCTTTCCATCGCGTATCAACTTCGCATCCGCATACACTCGACCTTCACGAATTGGTGAAAGATAGTTCACCTTCAATTCGATCGTAGTGAAGCGGGCGCCTGGCTCCGACGCCCCGATGATTGCGACAGCAACGGCCGTGTCGATCAGAGTTGCGATCGCGCCGCCGTGCATGATGCCCTGCAACTGAAGGTGCTTCTCGGTGACATCCATCACCAGACGTGAGCGTCCGTTTTCGATCGAATCGATCTCGATCCCAAGGAGCGTGGGAAAGCTATTCGTCTTGAATTTCTCACGTATCTTCTCGAGCACCTCGGGTGTTATTTCCATAAACTGTCGGTTTCCAATTCAATCATTGATTGCCTGATAGGCCAATTGCCTGAACTCACCTCCGTAGTTGAGACCGGTGTGCGGCAGAATCTGCACCAGATATATTCCAAACATCTGCTCCTTCGGATCGATCCAGAAACGGGTTCCCGCAGCGCCGCCCCAGTAATACTCTCCCTCGGAGCCAATGGTTCCAGTCTTGCCCGGTCCCAGACTCACGGCAAAGGTCAGGCCAAATCCGTACCCCTTGGGAAGCAGCTCTCCGATCCTTGGCAGATCTCCCAGATGATCAGCACTGATCAGCTCGACAGTCTTTCGACTGAGGAGCCGCTGGCCATCCAGGATTCCTCCATTGAGCAACATCTGGTAGAAGCGCGCATAGTCCATCGCGGTCGATGCAAGCCCCGCGCCACCGAGCAGTAACGTCGCAGGCTTCTTGTAGGAATCCTGCGGCGCTCCCGGGAAACGAGTGATCGTCCGGTCCGGTTTTTGAGTATAAAGAGTGGTCAGCCGGTCCCACTTCGATTCCGGCACATAGAATCCCGTATCGACCATGCCGAGTGGCTTGAAGATTCTTTCCTCAAAGAACTTATCGAGAGTCGTCCCTGAGAGCACTTCCACAAGACGTCCGAGCACATCTGTCGAGAGGCTGTAGTCCCAGACGGTTCCAGGTTGATGCACGAGGGGTGCCTTACCCATGCGCTTGACGGCTTCCTCAATCGTGATGTCACCGCTGGTAAGACCGAGCTGTCTGTATATCAGCTCACCCTTCTCATCACGTGGTCCCGCGTAGTCAAGACCTGAAGTATGTCGAAGGAGATCGCGAACGGTCATCTCGCGCTCGGACGGAACTACCTCATAGATGCGCTTCCCGGTCTCGTCCTTCCTGTCGATAACAACCTTCAACGCCTTTAGCTCGGGAAGGTACTTCGAAACCGGATCGTTGAGGGCGAAGCGCCCCTCTTCGTAGAGGATCATCGTCGCGACGCCGGTGACGGCTTTCGTCATCGAATACATACGAAAGATCGCATCCTTTCGCATTGGCTTCGCGCCCTCTTTGTCCATCATCCCCCAGGCTTCGAAGTAGCCGATCTTTCCCCGACGCGCGATGAGGCCAATGGCGCCCGCGACGCGGTTAGCAGCAATGTGTTCCTGCGTGACACGCCCGATCCGGTCCAGCCGCTCTTTGGATAAACCGGCTTCCGAAGGGGTGCCAGGCCGCAACCCGCTCACCTGACCTGCAGAAGCGATGGCCAGGGATAGGATCAACAGCAGACAGAGGCTCAGTCGTTTCATGGATGACTCTCCTGGAAATGATGCTATCCGATGCTATCGGGGAAATTGCAAACCGCCCAAGTCCTCGGCGACGCCTGATCTCAGATCGATTCCCGGATGTAACGGAGTTGAGAGTGTAGCCCAGTGAGGGTCAGAATCCGAGCGACTCAGCATTCTCGGAGGAAAACTCGCGCCACGTCATGGGAAGGCGCGCGTTAGCGTTTCCTTGTGCGTCAGCGTAGTCTGTCAGCGGTCGACCTGGGGACGCAGGGACTGCAGGGACTGCAAGACCGCAAGGTTACCGATTGTGCTGAGACGCGAGTCGCGTTACTCGCGATCCTCCTCAGAAACATCAAAAGACATGGGGGCTCAATGAATATCTGGGCAGTTTTGCTGGCGGCGGTATCAAGTTTCCTTCTCGGCGGGGTATGGTATTCGCGGGCGCTGTTTGGTCGCGCCTGGCATGCGGAGAATGGCACCGTTGAGCAGAAGGGCGACCATCACCCCGCAAAGGTGTTTGGCGTCAGCTTTGCATTCGCGCTGATTGCAGCTGTCATTTTCGCTTACTGGCTTGGACCCAGGCCGCCACTCTCGATTGCCGTGCGCGCCGGTTTGATCGCTGGCTTTGGGTTTGCCGCAACCAGCCTTGGAATTAATTATCAGTTCGCCCAGCGAACGTTGAAGCTCTGGATGATCGATGGTGGCTATCACACCGCGCAGTTTCTACTCTACGGTCTCATCCTGGGTCTTTTGCCGTGACGGGGTCTGCTGCGCTCCTGGGTCATTGACTAGACCTCCGGTTTGATGACGTATTTATCGAAACCAGAGGCCGCTAGTGCTTGATAGGCCTGCCACACGTGATCAGGAATGTCCTGGGGAATTTGAAACCCGCTGTCCGCATATATCTTGATCCGCTGAAGATCACCGACCATCAATTGAATCATACGATCAAGAGGCACATCTTCATCAGGATATTCATCAAATGATAACTGAGGGGATGCCACGAGCCAGTCGATTTCAGACCATTGTTTCGCTGCCGTCGCATAGGCGCGACGACGCATATATGGTTTGGTCACCAGAATTCCCCTCTTTACTGAAATTCCCGCTCCGACAAGCAGGTCACGCGCTTTTGTAATGTTTTCACCTGTGTTGGTCGCCATCCTCTCGATCAGAATCTTCGAGCTTGGAACACCCGCCTTTCTCGCGATTTCGGCAAATCTGTCTCCTTCGGTTATGCGCCAGAGCTCGCGCGTAACCTTTCCTGATCCTCCTGAAGGCACTAGAAGCGGCGCCAAACCCTCGATCATTAACTGAGCAGCACATTCGGCGACGCGCTCATCGTGGCTGCCAAGCGCAAGGATTACATCTGCTGGGCGAAGGCCTAAATCTAAATGGTGATAATCCCATAGTACCCTCGCGTTCCGACGCACTTCATCATCAACCTTGCGTTGCATTCTCTTCCCTTTGGGGACAATGCCGGATTGCCGATCTTACTGTCTAACAAACGAGAATAGGATGAAGCGAAACTATGAAATTGAACCGTGTCTCGGTGCCGATGTCGGCGACATTGCGCTATCTCAATCGCGTTACCACTTGCCCCTATGTTCCCCAACCGGACGAGTATCAGCGCTGAAAATAATGCTTCCATCACAATTCCCGTGGCGGCGGTGCGCGGCTTAGTGAAGAGGATGATCAGGCCGATCTCACATCCCAGGGGAAAGGTATGTGATCGGATAATCTGACGAGCTCATAGAGTCATCGGCTATCGCGCAGGCGCCGGCAAACTCGTATTGAAAATATCTCGATGGAGTTTCCACTCACCCTTGACGCGTTTCCAGATTACCAGCGACTTGCCCTTATCGATCTCGGTCCCATCGGGTCCCTTGAGGACATATAAGCCCACTTCGTGAGCCGTATCCCCGAATGACACGATCTCCAGGGTTGTCAGCGTGATGGACTTGATACCGGCCGCAATGAATCCCTCGAAGAGACCCTTAATGGCCGCTTTGCCTCTGACGAAATCGACGTTGGGTGGCATCACCATTCCATCGTCCGTGTAGAGCTCAGCAACAGCGGCTGCATCCCCTTTCGCCACGGCAGCAGAAAACTGTTTATTGACCCCTTCGATGCCAGCGCGAACGTTGTCCTTCTGCGTGGCGCTCGACATTCCGCTAACTATCAACATTATCGAGAGCAGGATCACAAGCATCACCTTCCTCGGTACGTGCATAGAATCTCCTGGTTGTGGATTGAATCCGGTTACTTGACGGGCCAGCGCTCCGATTCGGTGCGCGCATCCTTAAGGTAGTTCTCGAAAATGGCTACGATTTTCGGATTGGCGGTGGCGACATTTCGACGCTCTCCCGGATCTGTTCCGAGTTGATAAATCTCAAGTGGACTGTCCTTGCTGACACGCACCGCCTTCCAGTTGCCCATGCGCGCGGCTTGCTGGAATCCTCGCTCGTGAAACTCCCAGTAGAAGAACTTGTGTGTCGTTTGCGGCTGGCCGCGGAGGGCGCGCGTCATCGACACTCCGTCAATATCCGTGGGCGCTTTTGCCCGAGCCAGGTCGGCAAGGGTTGGAAGCATGTCCCAGTGCGCCCACACGTGCTGGCTGGTGCGCCCTGCGGGTATCGTCCCCGGCCAGCGAGCAATCATGGGAACGCGGATGCCACCTTCATAAAGGTCTCGCTTGATGCCGCGCAGACCTCCTGCGCTATTGAAAAATATCGGATCGCCACCGCCTTCTCGATGGGGGCCATTGTCGCTCACAAAGATGATCAGCGTCTGTCTCTCCAGGCCGCGCTCCTTGAGCAAATCCGCCAATCGACCGATATCGCGATCCATGCGGGTGATCATTCCCGCAAATGCCGCAAAGGGCGAGGGCTGGGAGCGGTAACCAAGGGATGGCGAATCAACTGTCGAACCGGCTGGGCGTGAGTCGGCATTGGCATTCGCAAACGGCCGTTCCGTAAAACGTCCCCGGAACAGAGAGAGAGAATCCTCCGGTACGCGCAGCTCCGCGTGCGGAACCGTATAGTTCAGATAGACGAAGAATGGCCTCTCATCCTCTCGAGAGATGAACGAGGCAGTTTCCTTAGTGAAGAGATCGTTGACATAGTCGCGCTCGAGATCGACCGGGACTTCCTCGCCATTTCGCCAGAGATGGTCGGTGAACTGCCGGTGTGCCTGCCGATGATCAAGAAACCCAAATGAGTAGTCGAATCCCTTCTTGTCGGGCATCCCCGTGGTACCAGGCGTTCCCAATCCCCATTTACCGATGACTGCGGTGCGGTAGCCGGCGTCGCGCAGCACTTCCGCGACCGTCACATCCTCGGGGCGGAGCGGGATCTCTCCATTTCCCCGGACCCATCCATGACCGGTATGTATCCCCGTCATCAGTGCCGCACGAGACGGAGCGCAGACCGTACTGCCGGAATAGTATTGAGTGAATCTCGTACCCTCCCGCGCAAGACGATCGAGGGACGGTGTCACGAAATGCGTCTGCCCATAGACACTCAGATCACCGTAGCCAAGATCGTCCGCCTGAATCAGGAGGATGTTTGGCCGCGATATCCGCTCGGGCGGCCGCTGAATCATGGAGGATGAAGCAGATGTCAGCGCAAGAAATGGAATCAATAACGACAAAGCCAATTCGATTGGCGCACGCACGCTTGCCAACCTGCTCGACCATTC
>JBDTUW010000222.1:0-6780 GCA_040007555.1 Acidobacteriota bacterium
CAACTGACAACTGGCAACTGGCAACTGACAACTGACAACTGACAACTGACAACTGACGACTGACAACTGCCCGCTGCTGGACTATTTCATACGAATCGGAGTTAATATCTAAATGACGGTTGATGCGCCAGTAATCGCACCGGTAAATCCGCCCCGCCGAGTGTTGCTTGGGCCTGGTCCGAGCCCTGTCGATGATCGAGTACTTCGCGCCATGAGCGCGCCTCTGGTCGGGCATCTCGATCCCCTCTTTTTGAGGACGATGGATGAAGTTCAGATCATGCTTCGCTACGCCTTCGAAACACACAATCACCTGACAATCCCAATCTCGGGGACAGGTAGCGCAGGGATGGAAGCGACAGTCGCAAATCTCATCGAACCTGATGAGGAAATCGTCGTTTGTATCAACGGCTACTTTGGCGAGCGCATGTCTGACATGGCGACTCGGCTGGGTGCCAGGGTCGTCAGGGTGGAGAGCGAGTGGGGTGGACCGGTCAATATTGAGAAGACGCGCGCTGCCTGGAGGTCATCCAACGCACGAGTACTCTTTGCCGTCCAGGCTGAAACATCAACCGGTGTCCTCCAGGACCTGCGACCGCTTCGAGAGATCGCGGATGAACGAGACGGCCTGCTGATCGTTGATGCTGTCACCAGCCTTGGAGCGCATAGCGTTGCGGTCGATCGTCACGGCATCGACGCGTGCTACTCCGGCACGCAAAAGGCGCTTTCGGCTCCTCCGGGACTTTCGCCAGTGACGTTTAGCGAGCGGGCGGTCGCAAAGATCCGCGGTCGTCAGACAAAGTGCTCGAGTTGGTATCTCGATGTTGGCCTGCTGACCAACTACTGGGGCAGCGAGCGCGTGTATCACCATACCGCCCCGATTACGATGAACTATGCGCTTCATGAGGCTTTGCGCATCGTCACCGAGGAAGGCCTCGAGGCTCGCGGAAGACGCCACGAACTCAACCATCGTGCACTTGTCGCGGGCATCGAGGCGATGGGATTGCAGATGCAGGTTGCACCCGAGTACCGGCTTTGGACTCTGAATGCAGTGGCGGTTCCAGCGGGGATTGACGAAGCGCGAGTCAGACGTCGGCTGCTCGATGAATTCGATATCGAGATCGGTGGCGGATTGGGTGTCTTCAAGGGTAAGGTCTGGAGGGTAGGCTTGATGGGCTCCGGCAGCACGGCCAATAATGTATTGCTGCTGCTCGGCGCACTGGAGCGGACCCTGATTGGTGAAGGCTTCAAGCTCAGCGGATCCGGAGCGAGCGCCGCTGCTGCTTTTTATTCGGATGCCAATTGAGCGCGAGGGAGTGTCAGGAATGTTCTGTCCGCGGTGCGGGTCACCAACAAACGAAGGGCTGAAGTACTGTAGAAATTGCGGCCTGCCGATCACTCCAGTTTCGACCTACGTCGCAACCGGTGGCACCGCCAATCTCACGGCAAATCCAACCTCTGACATTGAAATATCCGAGTATCTGACACCAAAGCAAAAGATGATTTTAACGATCGTCCTCTGCCTCATGTCACCGGCAATTGTTGCAGTGCTCGCCGAGTGGCTGGGGTCTGACGGCGATATTGCGGCGATCCCCGCGATCCTCATGCCGGTTGGAATCATTTGGGCAGTCTTTCATTACAAGTCAGTTCTTCGGCGCAGGACGCGTTCGCAAGCCTCCATGATGATCAGTCCCCCACCGATGCAGTACCCTCCGCCACAGGTGGCGGCGGCACCGTACCAGCAACAACTCCCACCCCAACGCACCAATCCTCTGGCCGAAGCATCACGCGGCAGCGTCATCGAAGACGAGACGCGCAAACTTCCGCATGAGCGGCGCTGAAAGCGCTCGTGCCGCGCAAATCCCGCCTCAGTCGCGGTACGAAGTGTCGAGGCGATCCAGCTTGCGCAGGAGGCCTGGCCAAACAAGTCGCCCACCGAGTCCACGCGTTACCACATCGCTTTGGGCCCTGACACCGGCGAGTATCTGAGGCGCGACGTGAATCAGCTCGCCGCCTCCCGACTGCGCCAGAATCTGAATGCGGCAGGACCTTTCCAGGGTGTACATCGCAAGGAAAGCATCGGGAACATTGTTGCCCACTGTGAGTAGCCCGTGGTTGCGCAGAATGAGCGAGTTGCCCTTCCCAAGATCTGCCACCAATCGCGGCTTCTCTTCCTCATTGAGCGCAATGCCTTCGTAGTTGTGATAGCCAACGGAGGCCAGCGGGAAGAGGCTTTGCTGCGAGATTGACAGCAGGCCCTGTTTCTGAGCCGAGACCGCAATGCCATACTCGGTGTGCGTATGCATGACACAGTGGGCATCTTCCCGTCCTGCATGAACCGCGCTGTGAATCAGAAACCCAGCCGGATTAATCGGGTAGGGGCTCTCCATAACGATCTCTCCGGCGAGGTTCACTTTGACCAGACTCGAAGCGGTTACTTCCTCAAAGAACAGTCCGTATGGATTGATCAAGAAGTGAGAGTCAGGACCAGGAACACGCGCCGAAAGGTGAGTGAAGACGAGATCATCCCAGTGGAAAAGGGCGACCAGACGATAGGCGGCTGCCAGATCAACTCGCGTTTGCCACTCCTCTTCCGTGACCAGTGAACGAACATTCAAGCTCTTGATCTCCTGCGCCGTACTCATCGCGCCTCCCTTCGATCTTCCAACAATTGAGCAATGCGTCCCGCCGTTGCCCTCAATCGTCTTCTTCCTTTCTCACCCGACCGTCGGCCACAGACTGCTGAACGATCTTCTGGGAGAGATGCACGGGAACTTCATCGTAATGCGAAAACTCCATGTGATAAGAACCGCGCGCGGCCGTCACCGAGTTAAGCGTTGAAGGGTAATTGAGCATTTCGGACATCGGAACGATCGCCTTGATGACCTGCATATTGCCCTTGGAGTCCATTCCCTGAATCCGCCCGCGACGCGAATTGAGGTCGCCCATGATGTCGCCCGAACATTCCTGGGGAGCATTCACCTCGACGTGCATGATCGGCTCCAGCAGGACTGGATTCGCCTTGTCAATCATCCCCTTGAAGGCCTTGCGTCCCGCGAGCTGGAACGACAGGTCATCCGAATCAACTGTATGATAGGAACCGTCGATGAGCTCCACCTTGAAATCTACCAATGGGTAACCGGCAATCGCCCCACGTACCGCCGCATCCCTGATCCCCTTCTCAACCGCTGGCCGCCATTGCTGCGGAATCGCGCCACCAAATATCTTATCTTTGAACTCAAACCCGCCACCGCGAGGCAGCGGTTCAAAGATGCACTTGCAATCGCCAAACTGGCCGCGTCCTCCAGTCTGTTTCTTGTGTCGACCCTGCACCTCGACGCGCGCTCGGATCGTCTCCCGATAGGGCACCTTTGGTTGATGAAGAGTCACTTCAACGTGATACCGGTTCTTGAGCTTGTTGACCACCGTCTCGATGTGCTGCTGGCTCGAGCCTCCCAGCTCGAATTCCTTGGTCTCATCATTTCGATGGTACCGAAGCTGCTGGTCCTCCTCGAGAATCTTGTTGATCGCGCCCGACAGCTTGTCCTCATCGGCACGCGACTTCGGCTCAATCGCAAAGTTGATCGCCGGTTCCGGGAAGTTTACGGGAGCGAAGTAAATTGGTGCGCTCTTATCGCATAGAGTATCTCCTGTGGTGGTGTCCTTCAGCTTGAGGACGGCGACGATATCGCCCGCGTGCGCTTCGGAAATCTTCTCAACTGTCTTTCCCTGGATCAGATGTAGCGGCCCAAGGCGCTCCATCGATGCCTTGTTGATGTTGTAGAGAGAAGCATCGGACTTAAAGACTCCGGAGAAAATCTTCAGAATCGTGATCTTGCCGAAATTCTCGACGATAGTCCGAAAGACATAGCCTGAGGGCGGTTCGTCATCCGAAACTGCACGCTCGATCTCATGCGACTCCGGCTCGGGGCCAAAGAAGCCCTTTACCGCGCCAAGATCTGCCGGATTGGGAGCGAACGCCGAGACTGCTTCGAGAATGGGACTGATGCCAACCATGGTCGAGGCCGACGCGGCAAAAACGGGATTCAGGACACCACTCAGAATCGCTCTTTTGATTCCGCCGATAAACTCGTCATCCGGAAGCGTGCCAGCCTCGAAGAAGTGCTCCATCAGCGTATCGTCCGCTTCAGCGACCATCTCGATCAACCGCTCGTGGGTTTCATCGATATAACCCCGCCCTTCGTCCGGCATCGCGACCTCGCGGGGCTTTCCGGCTGCATCGAACTCGTAGGCCTTCATGCGAATGACGTCGACCACACCCTTGAAGCCCTTCTCGGAACCAATCGGCAGTGTAAACGGGACGCACCCGCGGCCAAAGGTTTCGCGCAGCGCATTCAGCGTGGTTCCAAACTCGGCGCGCTCCTTGTCGAGCTTGTTGATCACAAAGAAGCGAGGACGGGCGCGTTTGAACTCGTTGGCTAATTCCCAGGCCTTCTCAGTTTGAACACCGATCCCGTTGACTCCATCGATCACAAAGACGACCGTCTCGCAGACCCGCAGCGCCGGTCGCGCATTGGCAATGAAAGCAGCATAACCAGGGGTATCAATCAGATTGATTTTCGAATTCTGATACTCGACGACAGCCGAGCCTATGTTGAGGCTGATCTTGCGGGATATTTCTTCTTCTTCGAAATCTGTTGGAGCGGTTCCATCATCGACTCGTCCCAGACGGGAACCCGCACCAGATGCGTAAATCATCGCGGCGATGAGGGACGTCTTCCCCGCATCGCCGTGACCTACAATGCCCAGGTTTCTGATCTCCTGTGTGCCATAGACCTTCATATCGACGGCTCCTTTCAGAGAGAGAAAGACTCGGATTGCGGGCGCAACCAGTTGGACGGGATAATGTGCTTTGTCGCAAACGATCAGCGCTTCGCTATCCAGGGGGCCATACTAGCATAGGGAGTTTCGGGCGCAAAAGGCAGGTCGAAAGAGGGCGGTACGGGGGGGTTGATTCTTTGACACGTGCCATGTTCCAGTCAATCATGATGTCTCCCGATTGCGAGGGACAAGCTAAGCTGCCATGGCGTGCTGCGCTGTCTGTGACGCCCTTGCGAGGGGCAATAACGATCAAGGAGTGTTGCTTGTGGATTACGTCAGACTCGGAAAGACCGGTCTCAAGGTTTCGCGTATCTGCCTCGGATGTATGACATACGGCGTGCCTGAACGTGGTGCGCATCCCTGGACTCTCGATGAGGAAAAGAGCCGCCCCTTCATCAAGCGCGCCCTCGAAGTCGGGATCAATTTCTTCGACACCGCCAACAGTTATTCCGATGGCACAAGCGAAGAGATTGTGGGTCGCGCCCTGCGTGATTTTGCGCGACGGGAAGAGGTCGTCATCGCCACCAAAGTCTATTTTCCGCGACGCAGTGACGTCAACGCTCGCGGTCTTTCACGCAAGGCCATCATGACCGAAGTCGACGCCAGTCTCCGGCGCCTCGGCACCGATTACATTGACCTTTATCAGATTCATCGCTGGGACAATGACACACCCATCGAGGAAACCCTCGAGGCTCTCCACGATCTGATCAAGACAGGCAAGGTCCTCTATATCGGTGCCTCCTCAATGTATGCCTGGCAGTTCTCAAAGTCGCTGCACACCGCCGACCTGCACGGATGGACCAGATTCGCTTCGATGCAGAACCACTACAATCTGCTCAACCGCGAAGAGGAACGGGAGATGTTACCGCTTTGCGAAGCCGAGGGTATCGGGGTCCTGCCGTGGAGTCCGCTTGCGCGCGGACTCCTCACCCGCGCCTGGAATGCTACTACTAGCCGAAGCGAAACCGATGAGTTTGGAAAGACGCTCTATGCCGCGACCGAAGAAGCGGATCACCGAATAGTCGATCGAGTGGTGGAGGTTGCGACAAAGCGAAGCGTGTCGATGGCGCAGGTAGCTCTGGCTTGGCTCTTACAGAAACGCGTGGTCACGTCGCCCATCATAGGCGCGTCGCGGCTTCAACATCTTGACGATGCTGTCGCCGCACTTTCCCTCGGTCTCACGGAAATGGAGATGGCGTCGCTTGAAGAACCCTACAGGCCGCACCCGGTAGTCGGCTTCTCCTGAAGCCTTCACTCAACGCGGAGGCGATGCTCAATGACGGTTGGAGAACCAAAGGAGGGCGTATCGCTCCCAACTCGACGGCCCCAGACGCGGATTACCGCTTCGCCGGTCCTTGAGAATTGGACCGTGGCAGTGTGGGCCAGGCGTTTGTAGATCATCGTACAGGCCACATGCGGCCGAGTGGCAACCGTCGTGTCGAAAACCATGAGATCAGCGTGTGCTTCCCCGAGAATGACGGAGATGTCGCCGCCCTTTTCGCACCCGCCGCCCGACGTCGTCACCGTCACCTGAAAACTCTCGCCCGCGCGAACAGTCTTCGGTGCGCTGATGGTTTCGCCATCGGCGAGGAGCGAGACATCCAGCAAACCGAGGATTCGAACCTCCCTTGCGGGTGTCCGCTGAAGCGAACTGGATGAGCCCGAGAAGGCGGTGAGCATCAGTAACAGCGACATACTCGCAAGCTTAACCAATCTACACATAGAGTCTCCCCTGGTTCCTTCTTAGAAACACTGCGGTTTGGGGAACAGGAAGACTCACGCGAAGGCCGTAGGGGCGGGGCTTGTCCCTGCCCGCCTCCGAAGCCGCACCCCGCGCCGGGCGGGGACAAGCCCCGCCCCTACGGCCTTCGCGTGAGTCTTCATGCTCCCCAACCGGCATCGTTCCGGTCAAACCGTTCACTTATCGAGAAAGATAATTGT
>JBDTUW010000223.1:0-6729 GCA_040007555.1 Acidobacteriota bacterium
GCGAAACCAGGCGTAACTCCGAAATCCGGAGCAAAGCCTGGAGTCAAGGCATCGTCAGCAACGAAAGGTGGGAACTGAGGAGATAGCCTCAGGCATAAGGCATGACAGAATCAGCAACCAGACAATTTCCTGTTACTTCCGATCGACGCCCGAGGATCACCGCGCCGCTCGCACGAACGCTCGTGGCGCTGCTGACCGTGCTTATGGGTTCTTTGGCTTTTGCTCAAACCGCTGAAGGTACCAGCGAATTTGTCACAAGCAATGGACTGAAAGTCATTCACCAGCGTGTCCAGGGTAACGAAGTGATTGCCGTTCGCCTCTACTTTAAGGGAGGCGCACGCAACATTACGGCCGAGAATGCAGGTATTGAAACCCTCATGTGGGAGGTGGCCCAGAACGGGACGAAGACCATTTCAAAGAGTCAGATCAACCGCGAACTTGCGGCCATGGGAACCGTCATCGAATCGATTGGCAGCTACGATTACAGCCTTGTCGCGATGCGATGTGTCAGACAGCACTTTGATCGGTCGTGGCAGATATTAACGGAGGTGGTGCTCAATCCGACGTTCGACGACAAGGAACTCGAACTCGTCCGCGAGCAGTTGTTGAGTGCCTTGCGACAGGAGAATGACGATCCCGAAACCGTAGTCACCTCGGTCAGCAGCCGCATGCTTTTTGCGGCGCACCCGTATATCAACCGGCCGACGGGGTCGCTTGAATCGGTCGCACGATTGACTTCGGCTGACCTCAAGGGATATCACGCCGCCCATCTCTCGACGTCGCGAATGCTGGCAGTCGTCGTGGGCAATGTGACGCTCGAGGATATCAAAAGAAAAACAGAGTCCAGTTTTGGAAAGCTGACACGTGGTGAATATACGGCCGAGCCTCCACCGTCGTTTGGCCGTGCCGCGATTCCGGAGTTTCAGCTGAGCGAGCGCAAGCTCCTGACGACTTACATCCGCGGGACCTTCGCCGCGCCACCGCTGAGTTCGCCGGACTATGCCGCCATCGCCATCGCGGCGAATATCCTGCAGCAGCTCTTCTTTCAGGAAGTACGGGTTAAGCGCAATCTGTCCTATGGCGCCGACGCGACCATCCTGGCTCAAGGCGCCAATTCGGGCTTCATTTCGGTGACGACCGCCAAACCAAATGAAACCGTCAAGGTCATGTTTGACCAGATAGATTTTCTCTCACGACAGTTATTGCCGGCCGAAGCGTTGCGAACGATCGTCAGTGGCTACCTCACTAATTTCTACCTCAAGCTTGAAACAAACGACGCCCAGGCGGCTCGTCTCGCGGAGTACGAACTACTCGGGGGTGGATGGCAGAGATCGTTGACTTGGATCGATCAGGTCCGGCGCGTCACGGGTGAGGATATTCAGCGTGTCTCGCGAACATACCTCAAGAACTTCCATTTCGCCGTCGCTGGTGAACCGGGTCAGTTCGATCGAGCACTATTTACCTCGAGATAGTCCTGGTTTCAGGCAGGGCTGGTCAACGATCCCGAGTTATTCTTGACTATCAAGGGCTGTTGGCTAGTATGGAAGTCTAAAGGTTGACGAGAGAAGGAGTAAGGAACATATCGTGACTCATCTCTGGAAAAACTCATTGCCGGCGGCGTTGTTCGGTCTTGTGGTAGCGGTGAGTGCGTTCGTTTTCGCACCCTCGGTCGCCTCGCAGACCTCACAGCAAAAGCTGACGCGCGATTTCCACAATGCGATGGAGACGATCCGGAACAGCTATGTGGAGGAAGTCCCCTACGCAAATCTCGCGCGATCCGGTATCCAGGGGATGTTGCGGGTGCTGGATCCGCACTCCAACTACTTTGATCAACGCGCCTTTGCAGAAATGAATTCCGAGCAGCGGAGCCATTATTTCGGTATTGGAGCCCAGATTGCCGTTCGCAGACGAGGAACCTTTATTCTCGAGACATTTAACGGGACGCCAGCTGCCCGCGCGGGTCTGCGCTATGGCGATCATATCGTCGCGGTCGACGGCGTCGATACGTCCAACTGGACGTCTGACAAGGTTCGCAGTGTTCTTCGCGGCGAACGGTTGACCCCGGTGCGAGTCACGGTTGCGCGGGCTGGTTCTCCGGAACCGATCACGGTGACGATGAATCGCGATTCGGTCGCGCTCCCGTCCATCACGAGCTATTACCTGGCTCGACCGGAGATTGGCTACATCAATCTTTCGCGCGGATTCCACTCGACCACCAACGATGAACTAACGCAAATCATGGCGGAGTTGAGCGAAAAGGGGGCGAACTCCTTTATCCTGGATTTACGCGGCAATCCTGGCGGCTATCTCGACCAGGCGATCAAGGTCGCAGACCGGTTTCTGCAACGTGGCCAGGTGATCGTCTCGGTACGCGGGCGTGAGGGAAAGAACATTGATCGTGAGTTAACTGCGGAAGCTGGGGTGACCGAGCACTTTCCGCTGGTGGTTCTGATCAACCGCGATTCGGCTTCGGCATCCGAGATTGTCGCCGGCGCGATTCAGGATCACGATCGCGGCCTGATCATCGGTGAAAGCAGCTTTGGCAAGGGGCTGGTACAGCATATTTTCCCGCTTCGTGATGGCTCGGGACTAACGCTGACGATCGCCAGATACTTCACACCGAGCGGTCGCCTGATTCAGAGAGACTATTCGAGCGGGTCGCTCTTCGAATATCACTTCCGGCGCGAACAGCCCGGAGGCAACGACAAGCAGACGAAACCGCCACTTGATGAGAAGCGAACCGATCTCGGCCGCACCGTTTATGGCGGTGGAGGTATCGAGCCTGACGTCAAGCTGGAAAATGCCGATACCTTCAACGCGAGCCAGGGTCGCCTCTATAATGGCCTCTTCCAGTTCGCGCGCGATCTGACGAGTGGGCAGGTCCGCGGCTTCGAGAAGTTCAAGATCAATAGCATCAACTTCGCGCCCGGTGCAAAGCCCGAGCCCTATTGGATACCCGATGAGGTGTTGAAGGCGTACCGCGAGTACATGGCGAAATTTATCGAAGCGAACCCGGACTACGGGCTAACCATGGAGCAGGTCGAGAACGAAATGGTCTGGGCGCGAAAGCAGATTCGCCAGGAAGTGCTTTGGGCAGCCTACGGGTTTGATCGCATGTTGCAGTACTCAAATGACCTGGATCTTCAGTTGCAACGCGCGATCGTCGAGCTGCCGAATTCCGCCCTGCTCTCGGCACGGTCATGGCGCGCGCCTGCTCCGTCGCGGTAGAAGGGTTCCCGCATATTCTTGTTCCCCAGAACAGGCGGTCGCTCAATCGGCCGCCTGTTCTGCTTAAGCGGAGCTTCTGAAGTGCGACGACTTGTCGTCGCTTGGTTTTCAGGATAGCGCTTGTGACACCTAGCGACACCGGTCTCGGTTGGATATTCCTTTCTGCAGCGGCATTGCTATTAAAAGCTTTGCACGCAAGTCGCAAAGGCATCCGACAGATCGCATGAATCTGAGCGAGGATATCTGACGTTCTCGTCTGTCGCCCGGCGCAACTGTGCTAAGACTCGCAAAGCCGAAGCGAGTTATCAACGACAATGGAGATACTGGACACTCATCAGCACCTTTGGGATCTCGATCGCCTCTCCTACTCCTGGTGTCGCAGAACTCAGGTCCTCAACAGGTCGTTCACCACCACTGACTACCTGATTGCCTCGAGCGACACGGGAGTTACAGGCTCGATCTTTGTCGAGGCGGACGTCGACGAACCAGATGTGCTCGCAGAGACTCGGTTTGCTCTTGCGTTGGCCGAGTCGGACACAGTGTTGAGTCCGCCGATGCTGGGCGTCGTCGCGGCGATTCGACCGGAATCCTCAGAATTTCGCCCATATCTCGAATCAATCGCTTCGCATCCGCGTCTCAAGGGCGTGCGTCGCATTTTGCACACCGAACCGGACGAGCTGAGTACTGGAGCGCAGTTTCGAGACAACGTTGCGTTACTCGAAGACTATGGGCTCTCATTTGACCTGTGCGTTCTCGCACGTCAGCTTCCTCTGGCCATTGAACTCGTCGATTGGTGTCCACGGGTCGCCTTTATACTGGATCACGTAGGAAATCCGCCAATTCGCGAGGGTAACCTTGAAAACTGGCGCGCCGATCTTCGACAGTTGTCGCTTCGACCAAATGTCTCATGCAAGCTGTCGGGTCTGGTGACGCAAGCCGATCATCAGCAATGGACCGCGGGCGACTTGAGACCAGTGATCGAGCACGCGATCGAGTGTTTTGGCTGGGACCGCGTTCTGTTCGGGAGCGATTGGCCGGTCTGCACACGAGCTTCAACGCTGCGACGATGGGTCGAAGCGCTGATGGAACTCACCATGCATTGCGGGGAGGAAAATCAAAGAAAGCTCTTTCGCGCGAATGCGGCGAGAATTTATCGTTGTTGACGAGATACAATACGGCCATTGCAAGATTGGGGAGCAGTCAGGGCCACCAGAACGACAACTTCACATACGAATTCACATAAGGATGCCACTCAATGAAAACGCTGCTTTATCCCGCTTATGACACGATGGAGATTTCCGAGCAACCCGAGCCGGCGCCATCCTCGGGACAAGTTCTATTGCGAGTGGAAGCCTGTGGGATCTGCGGGAGTGAGATCGAGGCATTCAAAAAACGGAGTCCGCGCCGTGTCCCCCCTCTCGTCATGGGGCATGAGTTCTGTGGTGTCGTCGAGGAAAGCGGACGAGACGTCAAGAACCTCAAACCCGGCGATCACGTTGTCTCGCATTCTCTTATTTCGTGTGGAACGTGTGCTCGCTGTCTCCGCGGTCAGATACATCTCTGCGAACATCGCCAGATATTCGGGATGCAGTCGGCGGGCGCGTTTGCTGAATTTGTGGTTGCGCCGGAGCGATGTCTTATCGCCTGGCCGGACGGCGTTCCAGCCGAAGCAGCCTGTTTGACTGAACCGCTGGCCAATGGCGTCCACGTCGTCAATCTGACAAAGAGGCTGGAGCCAAAAGTAGTCGCCGTAATCGGTGCAGGGGCGATTGGTCTGCTCTGCCAACAGGCATTCCAGACAATGATTGGAGCGGAAGTCCTGGTCTGCGATCTGATACCGGAACGCCTTCAGACGGCGTCAAATCTCGGGGCACGAACGACGATCAATTCCGCGACCGACGACGTGGTAGAGGCCATCAGAGAGTTGACAGGCGGAGAGGGTGCCGATGTTGTCGTGGATGCCGTCGGTGGGGGAATTACCAAAAAGCTTGCACTCGCTGCGACCCGCTTCGGTGGCGCGACCGTCTGGATCGGCACTCATGAAAACTCAATCACATTCGACTCGTATGACATCACCATGGGTGAGCGCCAGGTCCTTGGTTCGTATGCGGCGACGATGCCCGAACTACAGTTTGCGCTGGATCTCATAGCCCTCGGAAAAGTGGATGCGCAAACGTGGACTAAGCAGTATCCGCTCGAAGCAGGCGTCCTGGCGTTCCAGACAATGCTCTCGGCTAAGGGCGATGACATCAAGGCGGTCCTCAGACCTCATTGACATTCAGCCGAACCATCCTTGAGGAATCCCGTATACCACATGTTTGGCACGTATGTGTGCTCACTGGTGCCCGGCTGGCGCCCATCGATGTCGGTTCCCATGATCGAGATCCTGAAGCGAACCTTGGTCTCGCTGGTCACCTCGCTCAGAAATCGCTCACTTGATCCATAACTGAATGCCTTCGACATGATGCAGAAGTTGCGCTTCTGCTCATTGTATTGAGCATAGTTCGGAACCATGTCGATCGTAAATCGGTAAAGCTGATTTGCCTTGTAGCTGGCTCTTGCCATATATCGCATGGCAACGGCCGGCTGAGGACCCTCCGGGACCGGCGCCACCTCAAGACGATGCACTCTCATACTGAGCGCTCCGGTGTAGCCTGAGACGATTCGGTCCGGATAGACCTGAGGCAGTGGAGTATAGAAGCCCTCCTTAGGGAATCGCAGGGAGAACTGCAGACGAACACCGATGGGTGAGCCGCTCTCAGACAGCAACGGCTCGTCAACGAGGTCTTCAACCTTGGTGCGAACGAGTCGGTATGGACCAGGTTCGGAGTTCTGCAGCATATCGGTCAATTGCTGATCGCGTGGCGCTGCCGCGGTCAGGTCCTCTGTCCCGGGCTGAAAGAGCGTAGGAAAGACTCGCTGGAACGGGTATCCCGTCTGATCCATTCCGCGCGCCAGCACCCGGAATGGCTTTGCGTCCGGTTCGACCAGCATGACGACCAGATAAGGATTGGAATAGTCGTTTTGCCGCAGCCTGATCGGGCTGATGCGTTTGTTGTTTTCGTCGATCGCCTCAAACTCTACCGAGAGAACTTCGAACCCGGCAATCGAGGCCTGCATCATTGCCTGTCGAGTCTTTACCGGTACCGACATTGGCAATGGATTTGCCTGAATTGCGCCAGAGGGCCCGAGGAGCGTGATACAGCAGACATAGAGCTCGCTTTGCGTCGAAACTGCCGTCGTAAAGGAGCCGGTGCCACGCACGCGGACGCGCCATTTGCCAGGTTTTGGGTCAAAAATGATAATGGTTCGCCAATCCCGTCCGATCGTCGATCCAATATTTGGCTCGGTTAAAGGCTGCAGTTTGCCCGCTGGCCCAAGGACCTCGAAGGCGACGTCACCCGATAGTCTGGCGGAAAACTGAAGCCGGAACGTCTTTGCCTCAACCGGAACCTCATACTCACGCTCCTCGGCCTGCACTGTGCCACCCGCAACGAGAAT
>JBDTUW010000224.1:0-6718 GCA_040007555.1 Acidobacteriota bacterium
GTCTGGCGAGTGAGACTCTTTTCTCAAAGCATTGGCGCGGTGATCTCAGTCGCGCTGTTACTTGGAATGACGGCTGCAGTCTTCCGTCCCGCTTATCGGGCGCTTGCGTTTGCGCGGGCTGTCGTCGATGTCACGGTCGAGGACGATATCGATCCTGAGATTCGCTTGAAGATAATGCTTCTCGAGCCACTGCCGCCGCCGCCAGTATTTAATCCAAGTGGCGCTCTGCTTGGCTTTAGCGAGAGTCTGTCTGAAGAGGATGTCCTTATCGCGACGGTCAAGGTGCGTAAAGACGGCCGCGCATCCGTCCAGGCAATGACAGAGACGCCGCGCGATCCCTCAGCGCTCGGACGTCTTTCGAACGCGCTCTTTCAACAGTCCAACTTCCATCCTGTGCGCAGGCAGAGCAAACGGCCTGATGCCGTGCTCATGTTCAGCAAGATTAATATCGCGGGGTAGCGTCGACTAGCTATCCAGACAATCGACAGTATGACGGTCTTTCGCGCAGACCTGCATGGGCAGACCTGTACGGGATTGGTGTGTCTTTTTCGCGGACCCATCGGCAATTGAGAGTCACAACCGAGGAGAAGAAGATGTTTGACAAGTTGATTGAGTCAGGGCTCCAGGGAGGCAGAAGACGAACTGGGGGCTACTTTGCCGGTGCAACGCTTGCCTACTTTGCATTCCTGGTTGTTTCCGCCAGTGTGACGATCATGTGGTTTAATCCCGGCCTTGTAGAGGCGCTTGAATTGAATGCAAGGTTGGTGCCGCCGCCACCACCGACCGGACCGCCGAAGATCGTTACGCGGCTTCGTTCGGGAGCGACGCGGGCGGTTGATACGGGATTGGTCGTACCCACGAGGGTGGCCCCCGTTCTGGCGGTGCGCGCTAACCTGCCCGTTGCCAACAATGATTTGGCGCGACTGGCCGGGCCTGCCGCGATCGGTGGTCCCGTCGGTCCTCCGGGGGGGTCGGGAGGCCCAGGCGTGCCCGGCGCCGAAGGGGAAAGGAGTGCTCCTCCACCACCAAGAGAGGAAAAGCCGGTTCCGCCAGCTCAGGTCGCGAAGCCGACAGAGCCGAGCCGGATCTCGGAGGGAGTGCTTCGCGGAAGGGCGATATCCGCCTACACACCGCCTTATCCTGAGCTTGCTCGAAGAACCGGAATCTCAGGAGCAGTTCAGGTTCAGATACTGATTTCCGAGGATGGGCGGGTGATTGACGCAACGGTCCTTAACGGAAATCCGATGCTTCGGAACACTGCGTTACAGGCGGCGCGTAGATGGGTGTTCAGCCCGACACGCTTAAGCGGCATGCCTGTTAAGGTTCAGGGCATTCTGACGTTTAATTTCACTTTGAATTGAGGCCCACTTCTCGGCTCTACCAGGAAGTTCGGACTGGGGAAGTATCCAGGGACCGCCGGACAGCCGGGGCCTCAGGGACAACAGGGACTACAGTCCCTGTTGTCCCTGCCCGTCCGAACCGCGGTTCAGGTATGTGCCCTACCGACCAGTCCGCTACGCCTCCACGCTGCGCGGGGGGGCATCCTCTGCGAGCGGCACCGGGACTGCCGGATTTGCTGCGGTGGCTGGTGCCTCAGCCTCAGCCGTGATTGCCGGTAGCAATGCCTCTTCGAGCACCTGGCGGATATTCTCGACAAAGACAAACTCCATCTCGCGTTGGGGCTCCTTTGGCACGTCCTCCATATCCTTCTTATTCTGTGCTGGAAGGATCACCTTCTGAATCTTCGCGCGATGAGCCGCCAGCACTTTTTCCTTCACTCCCCCAATTGGCAGAACCTCTCCGCGCAATGTGATCTCACCAGTCATCGCAATGGTTTTTCGGATTGGACGTCTCGAGAGCGCTGACACCAGAGCCGTCGCCATGGTGATGCCCGCGGAAGGACCATCCTTTGGTATGGCACCCTCTGGGATGTGTATGTGGATGTCGGTCCGCGAGAATTCTTCCTCATCGATGCCCAACTCCTTCGCACGCGCGCGGGCATATGAGAAAGCCGCCTGGGCAGATTCGCGCATGACCTCACCCAACTGGCCCGTCAGCTGCAGGATGCCTTTCCCCTTCATCGTAATCGCTTCGATGAAGAGAATGTCGCCCCCCGTCGCCGTGACTGCGAGCCCGGTTGCGACCCCAATCTGGTCATGCTTGAGCAACTCGTCGGGTTCCATCTTGGCGACCCCGAGGAATTCATTCAGATTCTTAACCGTTACGTGAACAATTTTTGCCTTGCCCTCGGCGACACGGCGCGCCACTTTGCGACAGACCCGACCGATCTCTCTTTCAAGCTGCCGCAAGCCCGCTTCGCGCGTATAGCGAACAATGATATCGCGGAGCGCGGTATCGGAGATGGTGACGTTCTTCCCCGTCACGCCATTCTCTTCCATCTGCTTCGGCAATAAATGACGACGCGCGATCTGGACCTTCTCCTCCTCGGTGTAACCCGACAGTCTGATGACTTCCATGCGATCACGCAGTGCCGGCTGAATCGTGTCCAGCAGATTTGCCGTCGTCATGAACATGACGTTCGAGAGATCGAACGGGACATTGAGGTAGTTATCCCGAAACGAGAAGTTTTGTTCCGGATCCAGCACTTCAAGCAACGCCGACGATGGGTCGCCACGGAAATCCGAGCTTACCTTGTCGATCTCGTCGAGCATGAGCAGCGGGTTGTTCGTACCCGCCTGCTGGATGGACTGAATGATTCGGCCGGGCATCGCACCGACATACGTCCGCCGGTGCCCGCGAATTTCGGCTTCATCATGGACGCCACCGAGGGATAGGCGCACGAACTTGCGGTTCACGGCTCGAGCAACGGAACGGCCGAGACTTGTCTTACCAACACCTGGAGGGCCCACAAGACAAAGGATCGCACCCTTGGGTTTCTCCTTGAGTTTGCGAACTGCAAGCGCTTCGATGATGCGCTCTTTGACCTTCTCGAGTCCGTAATGATCCTCGTTGAGAATGGTCTCAGCTTTCGCAAGATCTAGATTCTCTCGAGACGACTTGGACCACGGCAATGCAACCATGATGTCGAGCCAGTTGCGCAATGTCGCTGTCTCCGCTGCATCGGGATGCATGCGTTCCAGCTTCTTTAACTGCCGGTCAACTTCCTCGTCCACCGCCTTCGGCATCTTCGCCTTTTCGATCTTCTCTCGATAAGCAGCGACGTCCTCGGCCAGTTCGTTGCCTTCGCCCAACTCTCCCTGAATCGCCTTCAGCTGCTGACGGAGATAAAATTCGCGCTGTGAGCGGTCGATCTCGCCTTTCGCCTGCGTATTTATCTCCTGCTGAACGGTCAGGACTTCAATTTCCTTGGCGAGGAGTTCGTTGACTCGACGAAGACGCGCTGTGACATCGAGCTGTTCAAGGACCGATTGGGCATCTTCTACCTTGAGTTCGAGATTGGAGACCGCAAGGTCGGCCAGGCGCCCGGGATCGTCGAGGTTAGCCACGATCGCCATGACTTCGGGTGAAATGTTCTTTCCGAGAGCGACGGCCTTCTCCATCGAAGCGCGCACGTTCCGAACCAGGGCCTCGGTTTCGAGCGTGTCTTCGGCATTTATCTCCTGCAGAGTCTCAATTCGCGCCTGCAGGTAACCTGGAGTCTCCTCGATAAAGTTTATGCGAGCCCGAGATACGCCCTGGACCAAGATGCGAATGCGTCCATCCGGGAGTTTGAGCATGCGCATGATGATGGCGGCAGTGCCTACATCAAAGATATCGCCCGGTCCGGGTTCCTCTTTCTCGAGGTCCCGCTGCGCGGCCAGCATGATCATGCGGTTTTCGGCCAGGGCCTGGTCCACCGCGTGAATCGATCGCTCCCGGCTGACAAAGAGCGGAACGATCATGAATGGAAAGATGACGATGTCACGCAAGGGGAGAACCGGCAGCACATCCGGAATTTTGATCTGCTCTTCCGGCGCCTCATTCGGTTTTTTCTCAAAGTCTTGCTCGGTTCCGGTAGTCATATTGGGTGCCGGGGGTCTTTCTGTTTGCTTCAAGTTGAAATCGGTATGGGAACTTCCCGTCCTGCGGACTGCGTCTTTGGCAGACGCACTTCAAGGACACCATCGATAAGCCGGGCGGAGACTCGTTCGACTTCGACCGGCCATTGCAGGAGAATTGTCCTCTCAAATCTGCCATAAGCCCGCTCGAGGCAGACGTACCGGAGAGGTTTTTCGACGTCGCTCGTGTCTCGCGAGCGGCGCTTCTTCCGACCCTCGATCTTGATGATATTGTCGAGAATCGTCAGGCGAAGGTCTCCCTGCGCAACTCCCGGCAGCTCGACTCGAATGACGATGGAGTCAGTCATTTCACAGAGATCGATTGAGGGGAGCCACGCACCCGGAGGTGGCGCGATAAGTCGTAAATCGTCGAAATGCATCAGCAGGCGCCGTAACTGCTCGCGTACCTGCTCCGAGATATCGGGGGACGGTGTTTGAATCAGGTGTCTGGCCATCTTCTCGATTGATTCTAGACGCGGTCCAAAAAAAGTGTCAACCCCGTCACCCTTTGCCGGGTTCGGGGCGCTTGTGGCTCATTCACGACGCTTATTCAGTCTAGCACACGTCCTGACAGGCGAGTGTGATTCGATGATGCGCTCTCAACTCTGTGATGCTTTGGGGTCTTGCAGCGAAATTGCGCGAAAAAAGAGGCGCAGTTTGTTCCCGATGTCAGGGTGTCTGTGTGCGTCATATGTTCAGAGATGTATCATGGTTTGTAGTATCTGCGAGTAATTGCCAGAGGAAAGAACGGCCGGTGATAAGCCAGCGATGAGCAGGGATCGCGCAGGCTCACAAACCTTCGCCGCGGCCTCTAAAAAGGAGCTAAATGATGATCGGGACTAATCAGAGAGGGAACAAAAGGGACAAACGGGTCGCCCGTCTCACGGGAAGCGCTGTTCTCGCGCTGATCGGGATCGTGGCTGCGCTAGTGGTGTTGCAACTAAAGCCAGTGCTTGTGAAAGCACAGTCACAGACACCTGCTCCGCCTGCAACTCCAACCCCAACCCCAACGCCTTCACCTCGTCCTGTCCTTCCCGAGGATGAACTGGCGGGGAAGATGCGTGCTGTCCGAAACGATCCCCCAAAGTATCTCGACCTTCTGATACAGAGCATCGTTCAGTTTCCGGACTCGCGTTACGCTGAAAGCGGCGGCTACAGCTTCGCCAGCGCACTCAAGAAGCAGGCCCAACTGGATAAGGATCCGGCGAAGCTGCGGGCTCTGGCGGAGCGCTACATTAACGGCACGTTGGCGGCGCCGGCACCGCTCAGAGTCCGGATGAATGGCACCGCGTTGCGAGCGATGCTGGACAATGATCTTCCCGATGAGGCTGCGTCACTCGCGCGGCAGACGATCGCACTGCTCAACGAAAAGGAGTACCTCGTTTTCATGCGTTCGCGTCACGAACGCGACGTTGCGAGTGCACTGAAAGCGAACCCGAAATACAAACCGATGGAATTCGTCGACAGCGACTGGAGCGAGCGGTTCGTGCAGGAGTCCTCTGTCTATTATACCCACCTCGGGAACGCCGAACTTAAGCTCAATAAACTCGACGAGGCGGATGCGGCTTTCCGAAAGGCATATGAGCTGGCGCGAGACTCTGCGGCAGCAGCGGGTCTGGCCACCGTTCTCGAGAAGCGCGGTAAGGACTCCGAAGCGCTGGAGTATCTCACCGAGGCCGTTCTCAGTGGCAAGCTCAACCGGGCCGGTCTCGATCAGTTCTATGCGATCTACCGCCGCACTCACGGAGGCAATCTGAGTGGGGTCGAGGAACATTTGGACAATCGGTACCGTCGTGGTTACCGCAATCCTGTGAAGGGTGAGAAATACACTGCCACATCTTTGCGGACTGGTCACGCGGTGCTGGCGGAGTTCTTCACAGGTGCTGGATGCATCCCGTGCATCCCGTTTGATTACACATTTGAGTCCACTATCAATGACTACTCGCGTCGCGATGTGGTCCTACTTGTCTTTCATTTCCACGCTCCGACGCTCGATCCGATGGGCAATCGGTCCACTGATGGAAGGTTGATCTATTACGGCGTTAATTCAGCGCCGACGCTCATCCTCGATGGCGAAAAGTTCAAGCCCGAGGAAGCCGGGGATACAAGGCTCAAGAGTGTTGCGGTAAAGAATTCGCAAACGATCTACGGAGCGGTCAAGAGGGCGGTCGACAAAGGGATTGAAACGCCCCTGGAGGCGCGAATCAAGGTAAGCGCGGAGCGTTCCGGCAGAATGATCAGGGCTTCGGCCTCAGTCGATGGATTGAAGAACAGTGTCGATGCGACGTTGAATTTCGCGCTGGTGGAAGATGAGGTCCATTACAGCGGCGAGAACGGACTCAGGCTTCATCCGATGGTGGTGCGAAATCTAGCCAAACCTGCCGGCTGGGGGTACGGCTTTTCGGTTGAGGCAGGTCAGGCGAAAACGGTCGACCACAGCTTCGATCTCGATGCGATCATCGATGAGAACCGGCGCTATTACGATGAATGGCCGGTTGAGCGCAACAAAGAGGTGAATGCACGGGTTGGCGGGGAGATGGAGTTCGATGTCGGGCGTTTCAAGCAGGAGAGGCACCTGATCAATCCTGAAAAGATCTCGGTGGTGGCGTTTCTGCAGGATAACAAGACGAAGAAAATTCTGCAGTCGGCCTTCGTTCGCGTTGTAATGTCGAAAAAGCAGCCAACGACTGCAGGCACCA